>DATIWW010000297.1:0-11306 GCA_035519175.1 Terriglobales bacterium | reverse complement strand
CCCAGGCAGGAGTGCAGGCACGCATCGCGGTGCTGCGCCGCTTCGCCGCGCTGCTCTACGAGAAGAAGCAGGAGGTGGCCCGCGCCATCACCCGCGAGGCCGGCAAGCCTTATGTGGAGGCGCTGCTGACCGAAGTGCTGGTCACGCTCGACGCCACCCGCTGGTGCTGCGAGAACGCCTACCCCTTCCTGCGCGACGAACCTGTGCCCCATACCAGTCTGGCGCTCAAGGCCAAGCGCGGGGTGATCCGCCGCGAGCCCTGGGGTGTGGTCGGCATCATCTCGCCCTGGAACTATCCCTTCTCCATCCCCGCGGTGGAAACGGTGGCGGCGCTGGTGACCGGCAACGCGGTGGTGCTCAAGCCTTCGGAGCTGACCCCGCTGGCCGCCCTCGAGCTCAAGAACCTTCTGGACGCGGCCGGGCTACCCGCGGGGCTGCTGGAAGTCGTGATGGGAGCGGGCTTGACCGGCGCCGCGCTCATCGATTCCCCCATCGACAAGCTCATCTTCACCGGGAGCGTGGCCACGGGGAAGCGCGTGGCCCAGGCTGCCGCTTCCCGCCTGCTGCCGGTCGTGCTGGAGTTGGGCGGCAAGGACCCCATGCTGGTGCTGGACGACGCCGAGGTGGAGATCGCCGCCAGCGCCGCCGTCTGGGGCGCCTTCGTGAATGCCGGGCAGACCTGCCTTTCGGTGGAGCGCTGCTACGTCCACCGCGGCCTGTATGAGAAGTTCCTGGCCGCCTGCGCGGCCAAGGCGCGCGAGCTGAAGGTGGGAGACGGCTCCGATCCCGCCACCGAGGTCGGGCCCATGATCCACCAACGCCAATTGGCCATCGTGGCCGCGCACGTCGGCGAAGCCGTGGCCCGGGGGGCGCGCCTGCTCTGCGGCGGGCGGCGCATGACCGAGCTGGGTCCTAACTTCTACGCCCCCACCGTGCTGGCCGACGTGACGCCCGGCCTGCGTCTCATGCGGGAGGAGACTTTCGGGCCGGTGCTGCCGGTCGCGCCCTTCGATACCGACGAGGAAGCCGTGCGCCTGGCCAACGACTCCGACTTCGGCCTGGCCGCCACCGTGTGGACGCGCGACCGCGCCCGCGGCGAGGCCCTGGCCGCGCGCCTCGAGGCCGGGGTGGTCATGGTCAACGACGTGGTTTCCTGCTTCGGCATCAGCGAGGCCCCGCACGGCGGGGTGAAGTCGAGCGGGCTGGGCCGCACCCACGGCCGCCTGGGCCTGGAGGAGATGGTGCGCATCAAGTACCTCGACTCCGACCGCATGCCGGGCGTGCGCAAGCCCTGGTGGTACGGCTACGGCGCCGAGTTCACCCGCCAGATGGAGGGCTTCCTGGACCTGCTGTTCTCGCGGCGCCTGCTGCGGCGGCTGGGCGGCGGGCTGAAGTCCCTGGGCGCCTACCGCAAGCTGCGGCGGCTGTGAGCGCTTATCTGGAACGCCTCCAGCGCTTCGGTTAGAATGCAGCCTCAGGGGCAACCACTTGGCGAGCACATCGGAGATCATGCAGGTGTCAGAACATTCCCTCCCACAGCTTCCCCACCACAAGGTCAAGCTCAAGAAGCCGAAGCAGCGCTCCTGCAACGAGAAGGACGACAAAGGCAAGATCTGCGGCGGCCATCTGAAGCGCTGGTACTACCTGGCCGACGTGCTGGAGCAGCAGTGCGGCGACGTCGAGCGGACGCTGGGCCGCGATGCCGAGATCTACCGCTGCGAGCACTGCAAGACGCTCTACTTCCCCAACCCGGAAGACCCGCGCGGCCGGAACGTGGCCGGCAAGGGCAGCGTCTCCGACTTCGGGCTCACCCTGCCGCCCAAGGACGCCGACAAGAAAGAGCCGGAGAAGCCGGCCGAGGCGCCCAAGCCGTAGTCGAAGGTATTCCTTGGAGCTCAAGCACTCGCATCTCATCTACGACTGGAACCAGCAGGGAGCGGCCTTCCGCCCCGCGGCGCGGGTGCTGCTGAACGACGAGAGCCTGCGCGACGGCCTGCAGTCGCCCTCGGTCCGCGATCCCGCCATCGACGAGAAGATCCGGATCCTCCACCTGATGGAGGCGCTGGGCATCAACTATCTGGACCTGGGGCTGCCGGGCGCGGGCCCGCGCGCCTTTGAGCACGTGGAGCGGCTGGCCCAGGAGATCGCGCGCTCCCGCCTGAAGATCCGCGGCAACTGCGCCGCTCGCACCCACCAGAACGATATCCGCCCCGTCGCCGAGATCCAGCAGAAGACGGGGGTGAAGATCGAGTGCGCCACCTTCATCGGCTCCAGCCCCATCCGCCGCTACACCGAGGACTGGACCGACGACTTCCTGCTGCGCACCACCGCCGACGCGGTCACCTATGCTCGCTCCCTCGGCCTGGACGTCATGTACGTCACCGAGGACACCACCCGCTGCGATCCGGAGACGGTGAAGCGCCTGTATAAGACCGCCATCGAGTGCGGGGCGCGCGCCATCGTGCTGTGCGACACCTGCGGCCACGTCACCCCCATGGGGGTGCACGCGCTCATCCGCTTCGTGCTGGAGGAGGTGGTGAAGCCCTCGGGGGAGGCGATCCGCGTGGACTGGCACGGGCACTGCGACCGCGGCCTGGCGGTGGCCAACTCGCTGGCCGCGCTCTCCGCCGGCGCCGATTGCGTGCACGCCTGCGCCATCGGCATCGGCGAGCGCGTGGGCAACACCCAGATGGACCTCATGCTGGTCAACCTGAAGCTGATGGGGGTGGAGCCCTGGGCCGGCCAGGACCTTACCCGGCTGAAGGACTACTGCGAAGCCGTTTCCCAGGCGACCGGCGTGCCCATCCCGCGCAATTATCCGGTGGTGGGCGGCGACGCCTTCCGCACCGCCACCGGGGTGCACGCCGCCGCCGTCATCAAGGCCTTCCGCAAGAACGACCTGGAACTGGCCAACAGCGTGTACTCGGGCGTGCCCTCGCACTACTTCGGCCTGGAGCAGACCATCGAGATCGGCCCCATGAGCGGCAAGTCGAACATCCTGTTCTGGCTGGAGCGCAAGGGCATCCCCGCCGCCGAAGAGGTGGTAGACCGCATCTACAAGCGCGCCAAGGCCAGCGACCGCGTGCTCACCGAGGCCGAGATCCTGGAGTGCTGCCAGGGCGCCTAGCGGCCCGGCCCGCGGCCATTCCCCCGGCGCACGCCGCCGTTATAGTATGGGCGGTCGCTCCGATGGCTCTTCCCGCCAAAGCCCCGGCCGAACCGATCACACCCCAGCAGGAGGTGACGCGCATCGCCGAGTTGCGGCCGGTGCACGCCGCCTTCGCGTGGTTCCGCGCCCACGAGCGCGAGATCGCAGAGCGCCAGATCGAGTTGGCGCGCATCCCGGCGCCGCCCTTCGGTGAGCAGGCGCGCGCGGTGTGGCTGCGCGACCGCTTCGCTGAACTCGGCCTGGAAGACGCCCACGTGGACGAGGCCGGCAACGTGCTCGCCGTGCGTCCCGGCAGCGACGCGGAGGCCAAGTATCTCGCCCTGGCCGCGCACATCGACACCGTCTTTCCCGCGGGCACGCCCCTCGACATCCGCCGCGAAGGCTCGCGGCTGCTCGGCCCCGGCATCTCCGACAACGGCGCCGGGGTGGTGGCGCTGCTGGCCCTGGCGGGCGCGCTCGAGACGGCGGAGATCCGCCACGCCGCTCCCATCCTCTTCCTCGGCGACGTGGGCGAAGAAGGCGAAGGCGACCTGCGCGGCATGCGCCACCTCTTCTCCGATGCGCGCTGGAAGGAAGCCATCGCGTACACCCTGGTGCTCGACGGCGCCGCCACCGACACCGTGGTCACCGAAGGCCTGGGCAGCCGCCGCTTCGAGGTCACGCTGCACGGCCCCGGCGGCCACTCCTGGAGCGACTTCGGCGCGCCCAACCCGGTGGTCATCCTGGCGCGCGCCATCAGCCTGTTCAGCGGCGTGCACGTGCCCGCCGAGCCCAGGACCGCCTACAACGTCGGCAATATCCGCGGCGGCACCTCGGTGAACTCCATTCCCGAGTCGGCCAGCATGAAGGTGGACCTGCGCTCCCTCTCCGCCGCCGAGATCGACCGGCTGGAGCGGGCGCTGCGCGAGGCGGTGGGCGAGGCCGTGGCCGAGGCCAAAAAGAGCGCGGGGCGGCGCGGCGGCGAGATCGCCTGCGAGATCAGGCTCATCGGCAGCCGCCCCGCCGCCGAGCTCAAGCCCGGGGCCCGCATCCTGGAGGTGGTGGAGGCGGTGGACGCCCATCTGGGCAACGCCTCGCGGGTGCATCGCGCCTCCACCGACGCCAACATCCCGCTCTCGCTGGGGCGGGAGGCGGTGGGGCTGGGCGCGGGCGGCGCGGGCGGCGGCGCTCACACCCTGCACGAGTGGTACGACCCCTCCGGCCGCGACTTCGGTCTGAAGCGCATCCTGCTGGCCGCACTGACTCTAAGCGGAGTGAGCGAATGAGATTCCTTCTTGCTGCGGATCCCCGTGTAGCAACGCGGGCGCTGCTCCTCCTGTCGTTCCTAATGGTGACGATCGTGGCTGCTACTAGACCATCTGCCGCACAGAAAAAGAAAGCGCCGGAAAATCCTCCCGACGCAATCTACCTGAATGGGAGTGTGTATGTGGGGGCAACCACGAACGACAAGGGGACGTTCGTGATGGAAGTTCCGAACGAAGTCGTGGCACAGCAAATGGCGACCGAATTCCGAGCGCAAAAGGTCCTTGCGACTGGGCGGCCTGAGGGCTCTCAGGGGCAATCTCAGGGACACCGCCCCCAAGCGATCGCGGTCAGGGGTGGTCGCATCGTGGCGACAGGCTCCAATAACGACATCCGTAAGCTGGCCGGCCCCAACACTCAGATCATCGACCTGGGCGGGCACTTCGTCCTCCCCGGCCTCAACGACGCGCACGTGCACCTGGCCAACGCCGGCTTCGAGAAGCTCAACGTGGACCTGGTGGGTGCCAAGTCGCTCGAGGAGATGCTGGCGCGAATCGCCGAGCGCGCCAAGAGCACGCCCGCGGGCGAGTGGCTGCTCGGCCGCGGCTGGGACCACACCCTGTGGCCGGACCAGAAGCTGCCCACGCGCCAAGACCTGGACACGGTGACCGGCGGCCATCCCGCCATCTTCACCCGCGTGGATGGCCACATCTCGGTGGCCAACACGGCGGCGCTCAAGTGGGCGGGCATCACCCGCGAAACCCCCGATCCCCCCGGCGGCAAGATCGATCGCGACACAAGTGGCGAGCCCACCGGCATCCTGCGCGAGACGGTGAAGGACGACCTGCTGGCGCGCCTGCCCAAGCCCTCGCGGGAGCAGCGCAAGCGTGCGCTCGAACTGGCCCTCGCCGACGCCGCCCAGCACGGCCTCACCTCGGTGCAGGACAACTCCAACTGGGACGACTTCCTGGCGATGGAAGAATTGGAGCGGGAAGGGAAGCTGCCCATCCGCGTCTCGGAGTGGCTGCGCTTCGATCTTCCGCTGGAGGAGCTGGAGGCGCGGCGCGCCCACCATCCCGCGAACGATCCCATGCTGCACACGGGGATGCTCAAGGGCTTCATGGACGGCTCGCTGGGCTCGCGCACGGCGGCGCTGCTGGCCCCCTACAGCGATGATCCCTCCAACTCCGGCCTGCCGCGCTACCAGGAGGACAAGCTCATCCAGATGACGGTGGAGCGGGCGCGCGCCGGCTTCCAGATCGGCTTCCACGCCATCGGCGACCGCGCCGCGCAGATGGCGCTCGACGCCTTCGCCGCCGCCGAAAAGGAGCTGAGCAAGGAAGGCAAGAATCCCACCGCGCTGCGCTTCCGCATCGAGCACGACCAGGTGATCACCCCGGCGCAGTTCGCCCAGTACAAGCAACTGGGCGTGATCGCCTCCGTCCAGCCCAACCACCTGCTCACCGACATGCACTGGGCGATGGAGCGCATCGGGCCGGAGCGCGCCAAGACCTCGTATCCGTGGCACCGGTTTCTTAAGAACGACGTGCCCCTGGCCTTCGGCACCGACTATCCGGTCGAGCCGGTCACGCCCTTCCGCGGCCTCTACGCGGCGGTGACGCGCAAGGACGAAGCGGGCGCGCACAGCTGGTATCCCGAACAGAAGCTGAGCATCGACGAAGCCATCGCCGCCTACACCACCGGCAGCGCCTACGCCGAATTCACCGATCGCGACAAGGGCATGCTTATCCTTGGCCAAGTCGCCGACTTCGTGGTACTGGACCGCGACCTCACCATGGCGTCGCCTGCCGAGATCCTGAAGACCCGCGTGCTGCGCACCGTGGTCGGCGGCAAGACGGTGTACGAAGCCAAGTGAGCGTGCTGCCTCGGGTGTTTCCCTCAGGGGCTAAAGCCCAGGTTCCTCGCATGCCTTAGCGGCACGGCTGAAGCCGTGCCCTCCCGAGGCCAATTGAGATTGCTCCTAGCTCCCTCCGTGTCCTCTGTGTCCTCTGTGGTTAAATGACCGAATGTCCCGGAGCGCGAAGGCCCACATCCTGCTGGTGCTGGTGACGCTGGCTTGGGGCGTCACCTTCGTGGTCATCAAGGACGCTTTGCAGGACATCACCCCGCTGCTCTTCAACACCGTGCGCATGGTGCTGGCCGCGCTGTGCCTCGCCGCCTTCTACTTCCGGCGGTTGCGGAAGGTCTCGGGCGCCACCCTGCGCGCCGGGCTGCTGGTGGGCGCCTTCCTGTGGCTGGGTTATGAGTTCCAGACTACCGGGCTGGTGCTGACCACGCCCTCCAAATCGGCTTTCATCACCGGACTCTCGGTGGTACTGGTGCCGGTCTTCCTGGCCATCGGCTGGCGGCGCATGGTGAACCGGTGGACGGCGGCGGGCGTGGCGGCAGCTTTCGTCGGACTCTATCTCCTGACCGTGCCCGCGGACGGCCGGCACCTGCTCAGCCTGGAGGGCGTCAACCGCGGCGACCTGCTGACCCTGGGCTGCGCCGTGGCCTTCGCCTTCCAGATCATCTTCCTGGGCCGGGCGATGCGCGCTCACCACTACCAGCAGGTGGCGGTGCTGCAGGCCGCGACCGCGGCCGTGCTGATGGCCGCCACCGCGCCCCTGCTCGAGCATCCCCACGCGGTGTGGTCGGGACGGGTGATCGTGGCGATCGCGGTGACGGCGCTGTTCTGCACCGCCGCCGCCTTCACCATCCAGGCGTGGGCGCAGCAGTTCACGCCGCCCACCCACACCGCGCTCATCTTTTCGCTGGAGCCGGTCTTCGCCTGGCTGACCTCCTACGTAGTGCTGGGCGAGCGCCTGGGCTTGCGCGCCGGGCTGGGCGCCGCCCTCATCCTGGGCGGAGTTCTGCTCTCCGAACTGAAGGGCAGCGCCGCGCAGCCCGCCACCGAAGTAGGGCCCGAGCTGCCCGAGGCCCCCTCGGAGGAGGCGTAGGCGCACCCCGGGCTTGCAGCTAACGTTCTCGGGCTTTTCTGCGTCTAAGGAAGAGACGGCATTTCAGCCCATGTGCAAATCCACCTGCAGTTCCCCAGCATCAAACCGCAAAGGTATAATTGGCCATTCGACCCCGGGGGAGGATTCCGTATGAACGCCCGCCTGACCCAGCTCTTGGAGCGCCTGAAGGCGCGCCGCCTGGCTTACACCCTGACGATCGCTCTGACCCTGGCTGTTGGCATCCTGATCGGCACAGTGATCTCGCACGGCGTGAAAGGAAGAGCCCTCGCCGGCACGGATCCGGCGCCGCTGACGGTGCCGCCGGTGCAGAGGCAGAGCTCGCAGTTCGGACAGATCGCCAAGGCGGTGGAGCCCTCGGTGGTCAACATCAACACCGACTCCGTGATCAAGGCGCCCAAGCGGCGCCGCGCTCCCGGCGGCGGGGGCGGGGACGACGATCCCTTCCACGACTTCTTCGACCGCTTTTTCGGCGCGCCCGACGGCGGCGACGGCTCCGTGCGCGAGCGCTCCCTGGGCTCGGGCGTGATCGTGGATTCGAGCGGCTACATCATCACCAACCAGCACGTCATCGACAACGCCACCCGGGTGCGGGTGAAGCTGATGGATGATCCTCCGGGGGTGCTGCACGACGCCGAGATCGTCGGCAGCGACAAGGAGACCGACCTGGCCGTCATCAAGGTCAACGTGGGCCACCCGCTGAAGGCCGCCAAGATCGGCAACTCCGAATCCGTGGAAGTGGGCGACTGGGTGCTGGCTATCGGCAGCCCCTTCAACCTGGAGGAGACGGTCACCGCCGGCATCATCTCGGCCAAGGGACGCAACATCGTCTCCCAGCGCCAGTTCCAGAGCTTCCTGCAGACCGATGCGGCCATCAATCCCGGCAACTCCGGTGGCCCGCTGGTCAACATGAGCGGCGAGGTCATCGGCATCAACACCGCCATCTATACCGAGTCCGCCGGCTACGAGGGCGTGGGTTTCGCCATGCCTTCCAACACCGTGGCCGAAGTCTACAACCAGCTGGTGCAGGGGCCGGACCACCGCGTGGTGCGCGGCTCCATCGGAGTGGAGTTCAACGCCCAGCCCAGCCCCGCCATCGCGCGCGTGTACGGCGGCGGCGCGGGTGGGGGCGTGACCATCGCCAACGTGACCCCGGGCGGGCCCGCCGACTCCGCCGGACTGAGGACCGGCGACACCATCGTCTCGGTGAACGGCAAGGAGGTCAGGACGGGCGACGAGCTGGTGAATGAGATCTCCCTGCTGAAGCCGGGCACCAAAGCGAAGCTGGGCTATTTCCGCGACGGCAAGGAGCGGGACGCCGAGGTCACCATCGCCGACCGCGCCAAGCTCTTCGCCGCCCGCTTGGGCGACGACAACTCCGGCGACGAGGAGTCCAAGCCCACCGACAGCAAGCTGGGACTCAGCGTGCGCACTCTGACCCCCGACCTCGCCGACCGCCTGGAGGTGCCCGCGGGAAAGGGCGTGGTGGTGCAGGACGTGAAGCCCGGCTCCTTCGCCGACGACCTTAACTTCAGCCGCGGCGACATCATTCTGCAGATCAACAAGCAGCCGATAAACAGCGAAGAGGACTTCCGCCGCCAGCAGGCGCAGCTCAAGAGCGGGCAGGACGTGGTCTTCCTGGTGCTGCCGCGCGCCGGCGGCCGCAATGGCGGGACCATCTTCCTGGCCGGTACACTTCCGTAACCCGCGCGGGGGCCGTTTTACGCTGGCGCTGGGACCGGGGCCGTGAAATGATGGTCGCAGCCCGGTCCCCAACCGGGTCCTCTGAGCCACTCCGATTTTCGAGGTGCGGTTTGCAGTTCCAGCCTTCCCAGCGGTCGCGGATCACCGGCGCCCTTTGCGCCGCGGTGCTTTCCGCCGGCCTGCTCTGCGCCCGGCCGGCGCCGGCGGGCGCGGCTCCGCCGCCGTCCAAGAGCAAGACGGCGAAGCAGAAAAGCGGAAGTTCTCGGCGCAGCCGGCATGCCTGGCGCGCCCGCGGCCAGAAGAGCATCGATGAGGCGCGCGCCCGCGAGATCCAGCAAGCCCTGATCCGCGAAGGGTACCTGGACGGCCAGGCCAGCGGGCAGTGGGACGCACCCAGCAAGGACGCCATGACCCGCTACCAGGCCGACCACGGCTGGCAGACCCGCATCGTCCCGGATGCGCGCGCGCTCATCAAGCTGGGCTTGGGACCGGCGGACGTGACCACCGTCCCCCCGGGCTCCCCACCCGCGCCCGCCGCGACACCCTCCAGCGCCGAGAAGTCGCCTTCCACCGCCGCGCGCCGGCGCTGAACCCTCGCCCCCGGCGTTCCGCGGCTGCCTACGCTTTCTTCTCCGTGTCCAGCACCGCCCGCACTTTGCGGGCCAGCGCCTCGGTGGTGAAGGGCTTCTGCAGGAAGGCGGTGCCGGGCTCGAGCACGCCATGGTGCACGATGGCTTCGTCGGTGTAGCCCGACATGTAGAGCACTTTCATGTCGGAGCGGAGGGCGGAGAGGCGGAGCGCCAGCTCGTGGCCGCTCATCTGGGCCAGGACCACGTCGGTGAGCAGCAGGTGGATGGTTCCGGCGTGCCGCTCGCACAGTAGCAGGGCCTCGCCGCCATGCCGGGCCTGCAGCACGGTGTATCCGTTCTTGCGGAGGACCTCGTGCACCAGGGCGCGCACGCCGTCCTCATCTTCCACCAGCAGGATGGTCTCGTTCCCGCGCTGGGTGCGTGGGCTGGCGCGGTCGGGGATCTGCTCGGCGGGCTGGTCGACCCGCGGCAGGTAGACCTTGAAGGTGGTGCCCAGGCCCAGCTCGCTGTACACCCAGATGTAGCCGCCGCTTTGTTTGATGATGCCGTAGACGGTGGAGAGGCCGAGCCCCGTGCCCTTGCCCTGCTCCTTGGTCGTAAAGAAGGGTTCGAAGACGCGGGCGCAGGTGTCGGCGTCCATGCCCATCCCGGTGTCGCTCACCGCGATGACCACGTAGGCCCCGGGCTTCGCGGCCACGTGCTCGCGGGCGTAGTCCTTGTCGAGCACGACGTTGCTGGTCTCCAGGGTCAGCTTGCCGCCCTTGGGCATGGCGTCGCGGGCGTTGACCGCCAGGTTCATGATGACCTGCTCGACCTGGCCGGGATCGGCCTTCACCCGGCCGATGGCGGGGTCGAGCACGGTGACCAGGTCGATGTCCTCTCCCAGCAGCCGGCGCAGCAGCTTGTCCATGTTGCTGAGCACGGCATTGAGGTCGAGCACGCGCGGCTCCAGCACCTGCTGGCGGCTGAAGGCGAGGAGCTGGTTGGTGAGGGAAGCGGCGCGGTCGGCGGCCTTCTGCACCTCCTCCACCTCGACGCGCATGGGGTCGGTGCCCTGGAGCTCCTTGAGCATGAGCTCGCTGTATCCCTTGATGACGGTGAGCAGGTTGTTGAAGTCGTGGGCCACGCCCCCGGCCAGGCGGCCCACCGCTTCCATCTTCTGGGCCTGGCGCAACTGCTCTTCCAGGAGATGGCGCTCGGTGATGTCCACCATGGTGCCTTCCACGATCTCGTTACCGTGCTCGTCGCGGAGCAGGGCCATGTTCTGGATGGCCCACATCAGGCTCCCGTCCTTGCGGCGATAGCAGAGTTCGTAGTTGGAGTACTGGCGGGCCTGGCGCAGATCGGCGAGACGGCTGTCGCGTTCCGCTTTGCCGCCCGGATAGAGAGCGTGGGTGGACATGTTGAAGAGTTCTTCGCGGGTGTAGCCGAACATCTGCCCAAAGGCCTGATTACAGTCCAGCAGGCGCCCCGCCAGAGTGCTGCGGAAGACCCCGGCCATGTTGCGCTCGAAGAGCGAGCGGTAGCGCGCCTCGGAGAGCTGCAGCGCGGTCTCGCCGCGCTTGTGCTCGATGGCGCTGGCCACCTGCTGGGAGACGAAGGTGAGGATCTCCTTTTCCTTCT
>DATIWW010000296.1:0-9747 GCA_035519175.1 Terriglobales bacterium | reverse complement strand
TCCCCCGCCTCCTGGCCCCTGGGCGCGCTCATCCTCTTCTCCCTGGTGGCGCTGGTGGTGGTCTCCGGGCTCCTGTGGAAGAACAGCCGCTCGGTGACCTGGACCGGCATCGGGCTGGCCCTCATCCTGGGAGGCACACTGGGCAATCTCTGGGACCGCCTGCTGGACGGGCATGTGATCGACTTCCTGGATTTCTCGCTCTGGGGCTATCACTGGCCGGCCTTCAACGCCGCCGACGGCGCCATCGTGGCGGGCGCGCTGTTGCTGGTGGTGGAGATCCTGTTCGCCCGGCCGGCACACCACAGCAAGACCGTCAGCCCGCGCTGAACAGTCGCCGGTCGCCAGTAGCCAGTCTCCAGTCAAGCCAAAGCTGCCGCCTGGGAGCGTCTTCCCTGGCGGCTGGCGGCCGGCGACTGGCGACTTCCTTAAGGATTCCCGTACAAGCGGCGGTAGACGCTGGCATTGCGCAGGACGGCCTGCACGTACTCCCGGGTCTCGGTGAAGGGGATCGACTCCACGAACTCCGCCACGTCGCGGTAGGTCCCGTCCTTGCGCCATTCCTCCACCCGATTGTCGCCGGCGTTGTAGGCGGCCAGGGCGTAGGCCAAGGTGCCGCCGTACTGGTCCAGGGTCTGGCGGAAGAAGGCGGTGCCCAGCTGCAGGTTGACCTGCGGCTCCAGCAATCTCGGGGTGGAGTACGGACGCAGGCGCACCTGGCGCGCCACTTTGCGCCCGGTGGAGGGCAGCAGTTGCATGAGGCCCATGGCGTGGGCGTGCGAAACCGCCCGGGGATTGAACTCCGACTCCTGCCGGATGAGGGCGGCCACCACGAAAGGGTCCAGCCCTTGCGCGCTGGCTTGCCGGGTGAGGTCGTCCCAGTAGATGCGCGGGAAGAGGCCCTCCCAGAGATCGCGCGGCAGCGCGGAAGGGTCGTACGTGAAGTAGCTGGGGACGCTGCGCTTGAGCAACTGCAGGCCGCGAAAGTAGCTGTCGCTCTGCTCGTAGATGCGCAGCATCTGGCGCAGCGCCCAGCCGTCGTGGTTGGCGCCGTCTTCCGCCTGCAGCTCGCGCAGGGCGAGATCGTAGAGGGCGGCGTTCTGCAGCAGGCGCGCGCGCTGGGCGTGGGCATCCTCGGCCGGCGGCGTGCTGGCGAACACCGGGGCCTTGGGCGCCGGAGGCAGCTTCTCCAGCAGCGGGTCGGAGGGAAGCTTGCTGCCCGCCCCGATCGTCCGCATGCGCTCCCGCGCCAGGTCGCCGTAATAATACAGCCGGTAGCGCTCGGCGAGCTTCTGATACCACACCCGCGCTTTGTCCAGGTCCTGGTCTTCCTCCGCCAGGCGCGCCCGCCAGTAGATGGCCGCCGGGACCTGGTTAGAGTCGGGGTAGAGCGCGACCTGCTCCTCGAACAGCTTCTTGGCTTCGGCGAGATTGCCCAGGCGGAACGTGAGCCACGCCGTCTTCCAGTGCGCGTAGTCGGAGAGCTTGCCTTCGGGCACGCGCCGGTACACCTCCTGATAGAAGCGGATGGCCCCCGGCAGGTCCTTCTGCAGCAGGCGTCCGTTGCCGGCGTTGATCAGGATCTGCGAGAGCCAGGGGCTCTGGGGCGCGCTCTGACGCAACTGGCTGAGGAGCTCGATGTAGCGGTCGGAGTGTGCCGCCATCTCCGCCAAGTAGTAGAGGCGCTCATCGTTGCCGGCGGCGCCGGCGGGGATGCGCTCCAGCACGTCGCGCGCCTGCTTGTAGCGGCGGGCGCGATACAAGGCGCCTCCGTACGCCAGTTGCATCGCGGCCAGATCGGAGGCGGGGACATCGGGCAGCAGCTTCTCGTACTCGTCGGCGGCCTCGCGATACTGGCGCCCCTGGGCCAGCAGTTGGGCGCGCGTCCGGCGCTGCCCCAGCGAAGCAGGAGGGAGTGCCGCCTGTTTGCCCAGGGCCTTGAGCTGGACCTCGGCTTCGTCGGCCAGTGGGCTCAGGGGCATGGTGTAGTAGACCACCCGCAGGGCCTCGGCAGCATGCGCGCTGTCGCCCACGGCCAGATAGGCCCGGGCCAGCGTGAGTTCGGTGTCGGGGCGGGCGGGAGCGCGATGGGCCTCCAGCAGGGCCACCGCTTCTCTCGGCCGGTTCAGCCCCAGCAGCGCCTCCGCCTGCAACAGCACGGCGTCGTGCAGCAGGATGGAATCGGCATAGCGGGTGGGAAAGTCCCGCAGAACTTCCACTGCTTGCTCGTGCGAGCGGTTGGCGGCTAAGGCGCTGGCCAGAAGATAGTCCACGTAGTCGCCGACGACGCCGGCATGAGGCCGGGCCTGGCGCAGCGCGTCGATGGCAGGGCCGTACTCGCCGTCGAGGGTGTGGGCGTAGCCGATGGCCAGCCAGGCCAGAGCGCCCGCCTCGTCAGCCGGGTGGCGGGCGGCATAGGCCTCCACTCCTTTGTAAGCAGCGCGGCTGCGTCCCGCCAGCAACTGCGCCGCCATGGGCCGGAGGTCGCTCGAGGCCACGAAGGCCTGCTGGGCCTTCTGCGCTTGCTGGGAGAGCGGGACCTTGGACGGGACCTTTTTCTGCGGCGCTTTCCGGGACGGGCGCTTCCGGGGAGCCTGCGCCGTGGGCGCGGGCGTTTCCGGAGGCTGTTGCGCCGGCGCGCCCAAGGGTGGGCAGGCAAGGCCGAGGATCAGCAGGGCGAGTAGGGCCTGGCGGACGGACACGGTGTGATCAGATTACCCCGGAAAGCTGCTCCCCAACACGGATTCGTCGTTGTCCGCCAGGATGCGGATGATGGCCTGGCGAAAGTAATCGCCCGAGGCGGCGGGCGTGTTGCCGTAGCGCTTCTCGTAGGCGGCCCGGCTCTTGTCGATGTCTTCTTTCAGCCGCTCGTAGAGATCTTTGTGGGTGCGTCCCTCCGCCACTTTGCCCTGGTTGTACAGCTTCAATTCGTCCACCAGCAGCTTGGCGAACTTCTTGGCCTTCTTATGGACCTCTTCGTGCTCCGCCGGGATCTCAGGCGCCGCCGCCGCCGGTGGCGGCGCTTCTTCCGCCTTTTCCACCCGCTCCGGTTCCGCTTCGGCCTTCTCTGCCGCCGGGCCCGCCTTGCGCGCGCTCACCAGCTCCAGCCAGTGTCCGGCGCTGCGCACCAGTAGCTGCACCGCCGCGTGATCCAGCTTGCCGCCCTGGGAGCCGGCGTCGGCATACACCACGGCCGGGACCTTTTCCCGCACCAGCAGCGGAACCACTAGGGCGTTGCCGTCGGCAGGACTCCCTGCGGACTCGATGAAGCCGGCGTCGAACTCGGCGGCCGCGGCGGCGGCCGGGGTGCGGTCCTGCATCGCGCGCGCGATCAGCCCCTGGCCGGCGTCCAGGCTCACCTTCTTGATGGCGTCCTCGTCCTCGAAGCCGCGCGACTCCCAGCCCGTGGCGGTGTTGCCGCGCACCACGAACAGGGCCACGCGGCCGCTGAACTTGGCGGCGCCGTTGAGCAGGGCGCGCAGGATGTCGGCCTGCGTGGAACCGTCCTCGATGGAAGCCACGCTGGACTCCAGCACCGCCGTTGCCGGCGGCTCCTCGACCAGCAGCGGCGCCATCTCCTCCAGCACGCGCTTCACCACCTCCGCGCGCAGCTCTCCCACGCGCTGGTCGAAGATCTCGTTCACCACACGCTCGACTTGCTCTGCGACCGCCTTGGGATCAGCCATAACTGGGAAACGCCCGGGAGTTCGGGAGGGGTCGGGGGCCTCCTCCCCGCCGCGATTATATGGGGTCTGTGGGACCTGTCAACCGGGGCCGCCTTCCGCCCCGCCCGCGGATTAAGATGCGCACACCCGCCCCCAGCGGTTAGAATGGCGGAGACCCGTTGGGCAGCGGGTCACTACTTTTTTCTGCATCGCGCATCCATGGAAGCCATCCAATCCAAGCGGGGGGCGGTCGCTGACGAGTCCACCCTGGTGCAAGCTGCCAAGAGCGGCGATCTTGGGGCTTTTGAGCAGCTGGTGAAGCTCTACGACCGCAACATCTTCCGCATCGCCCAGCATATTACGCGCAACCGGGAGGATGCCGAGGACGTGGTGCAGGATGCCTTCCTGAAGGCGTACGAGAACCTGGGACAGTTCCAGGGCCAGTCCAAGTTCTACACCTGGCTGGTGCGCATCGCCGTCAACGAAGCGCTGATGAAGTTGCGGCGCAGGCGTCCCGACAAGATCGTTTCGCTGGACGAGAACATCGAGACCGAGGAAGACTCCATGCCGCGGGAGGTGGCGGACTGGAGCCCGAACCCGGCCCAGCTTTACGACCAGGCCCAGCTCAAGCAGATCCTGAGCAAGGTCATCCAGGGGCTGCCGCCGGGCTTCCGCACCGTGTTCGTGCTGCGCGACGTGGAAGGGCTGTCCACGGAAGAGACGGCCGAGGCGCTGGGCTTGAGCATCCCAGCGGTGAAATCGCGCCTGTTGCGCGCCCGCCTGCAGTTGCGCGAGCGGCTCAACAAGTACTTCAAGGCGCGGGAAGACGGAGACCGTTCCAAGTGACCTGCAAGGAACTGCTGAAAGAGCTGACCGACTACCTGGACGGCACCATCGATGACCGCACCCGGTCGGAGCTCGAGGACCACCTCAACTGGTGCCACGACTGCTTCGTCATCTGCAACACCACCAAGATGACGGTGGAGATCTACCGCGACTCCCGCCTCTACGAGCTTCCCGAGAACCTGCGCACCAGCCTGGAGAACGCCATCCTGAAGAAGTGCCGGCAGAAGGAAAAGCAGAAGAAGCAACCCCACCGGAACGCCTGAGCTCCCCTGCCCGCGTCGGACGCGGGCCTCCCCCCTAGGCCGTGGTACCTTCGTCCCCGCCCGCTTCCTGCTTCGACAGCAGTTCGTTGAGCAGGCCCAGCATGTCGCTCACCGTCAGGATGCCCACCAGCTTGTCGCTCTCCACCGCCAGCAGCGCGCCGATCTTCTTGGTGTAGAGGATGGAGACGGCGTCCTCGATGGGGGTCTCGGGCGAGACCACGATGGGATTGCGGGTCATGGCCACGGTGATGGGGGTGGATTCGAAGACGGCGTTGTACTCCTCGGGTGTCATCTTGGCCAGCATGGAGGGGGCCATGCGGGAAACGTCGCGGTCGCTGATGATGCCCACCACCCGCCCTTCCCCGTCCACGATGGGGACGTGGCGCTTGCCGGTGCGCCGGATGAGCAGCGCGGCGTCCAGCAAGCGGGCGTCGTCCGACAAGGTCGTCACCTTGGTCGTCATGTAGTCGCGGACCTGCATGCATCCTCTCCCCGGGAGGGTCGCCTTCCGGCGGCGAATTGTAGCACACGCGCTTCCCTGGCAGCCGCGCCCCTCCCGCGCCGGAACCTCGCTGGGCACCGCCGGATTCTCTCCTCCTTGCCCGGTTCCCGGGAGGATTCCGCGTATAATACGCAGACCAATCTGCCCTCCACGAGGACCCGTGAAGGACGTTCACCCCAGCGTCCGCGAGATCGCCGTGCTGCAAGAGGCGACGGAGATGATCCTCTCCAGCGCCGACGTGGACACGGTGCTGCACCAGATCCTGCTCATCGTCCGCAATTATTTCGGCATCGCCAACTGCGCCGTCTTCATGGTGGATGCCGCGGCCGGCGAGCTCTACGTGCGCGCCCAGAACGGCTACGACGACAGCCTCGCCCGCCAGCGCCGCTTCCGCATCGGCGCCGACGGGGTCACCGGGTGGGTGGCCCAGGCCAAGACCCCTCTCTACGTCCCCGACGTCAGCAAGGAGTCGCGCTACCTGGTGGGCGACCCCCGGGTGCGCAGCGAACTGGCCCTGCCCCTGGTGGTGCGCGACGAGGTCATGGGCGTGCTCGACCTGGAGAGCGACAAGCTCGACTACTTCACCGACGACATGATCGGCCTGCTGGCCCTGTTCGCCGGGCAGGCGGCCGTGGCTTTGGAGAACGCCCGCCTGTACTCCACCGAGCGCCGCCGCATGCGCCAGCTCGAACTCATCAACCTGATCGCGCGCTCGGCCACCGCCGCCAACGACATCGAGCAATTCCTGGCCACCATGGCCGACCTCATCTACGACACCTTCGAGGGCACCGAGGTCAGCATCCTGCTGCGCGATCCGGCCGGGACCCTGGCCCTGCGCGCCCATGCCGGCAGCCAGGAACCGGTGCTGGAACGCTTCCAGGCCTCGGAGCGCTCCGGCATCCTGGCCCAGGCCTTCTCCGCCCGCATGAACATCCTGCAGAACGACCTGCCGGCACAGCCCGACTGGCCCGCCTGCGTGCCAGACTCCGGCTCCGAACTGTGCGTGCCCCTGGTCTCCTTCGGCGACACCCTGGGCGCGGTGGTCATTGCCCACGCCCACCGCAGCTTCTTCAGCGTGGACGACCGCTCCATCGCCCAGGCCGCCGCCGACGTCTGCGCCACCGCCATCAAGAACGTGCAGTTGGCCGACGAGCTGCGGCGCGTGACCAGCACCGATTCTCTCACCGGGGTCTACAACCAGCGCTACTTCCACGCCGTGGTGGCGCAGGAGATCTCGCGCTCCCGCCGCTACAACAAGCGCTTTGCCCTGGCCATGCTCGACCTGCGCGGCTTCCGCGCCATCAATCAGGGGCTGGGATTCGACGCCGGCGACGAACTGCTTTGCGAAGTGGCCGAGATGCTGCGCCGCCAGGTGCGCTCCATCGACATCCTCTGCCGCTACGCCGGCGACCGCTTTGCCCTGGTCCTGCCCGAGACCGACCGCGAGCGCATCGGCGCCGTGCGCGCCAAGGTGGAGGAGGGCCTGGGCCGCATCCGCTACCCGGTGGAGGGCGCGAGCCGCAGCCTCAGCGCCTCCTGGGCCCATGTCCACTATCCCCACGACGGGACCGGGGAGCTGGAGCTGGTGCGCTTGCTGCTCTCCCGCATGGCCCTCAGCAAGAAGGAAGCCTCCGCCTCCGGCGCCTGACCCCGCCGTTGCGGCAAAACAAAACCGGCGGCCGCAGCCGCCGGTCCCGAACTTCGCTCTTCCTTACTGGTCGCGCTTCTTGAGCACCGGAGGGCCCTCGTCCTGATTGGTTCCCTGCTCGCCGTGGTTCTGGGCGGTGGCGCGGCGCAGGCTGGGACGGTTGTTGTCCTTCTCGTCGTTGAGGTGGCGCTTGTTCTCGATGGCCGCCAGCCGCGCCTTCACGTCCTCGAACTCGCTGGTGTCCACCAGGTATTGGTCGCGCGCCGGCAGGATGGTGTTGATCTCGTGCTGCGTGGCCGCAATGCGGTCGGGCGTCTGCGGATGCGAGTCAAAGGCCTTGGCCAGCGTCCCCGGCTTCTTCTTCTCCATGGCTTGCACCTTTTCGAAGTAGCTGACCAGGCCCTGGGGATCATAGCCTGCCTTGTACATGTATTCGATGCCCAGGTGGTCGGCCTCCGATTCGAAGCCGCGGCTGAACTTCATGAAGGTCAGGGGCAGCATCAGGCTGGCGGCGCTGCGCACCGCGTAGCCCAGGCCCCCGCCCACGAAGATCAGCGGGATGGTGGCGATGTTGGCCCAGTTGGCCCGGGTCATCTCGCGGGTGGCGTGGCGCGCGGCCACGTGCGCGATCTCGTGCGCCATCACTCCCGCCAGTTCGTCCTCCTCGTCGGCCGCCAGGATGGCCCCGGAATTCACGTACATGAAGCCTCCGGGCAGGGCGAAGGCGTTGATGGAGTCGTCGTCGATGACCTTGATGGTGAAGGGGACCTTGGCGTCGGAGTTGCGCACCAGGTTCTGTCCCAGCCGGTTGATGTACTCATTGACCACCGGGTCCTTGACCAGCTTGACGCTGGACTCCACCTGCATCGACATCTCCTTGCCCATCTGGATCTCTTTTTCCAGCGAGTACCAGTTGCCCAGGCCCTTGCCCCCCATCTTGCGGTTGCCGATGGAATCCACGTCGTCCTTGCTACCCGGCTTGACGTTGGGCTGGGTGGCGGGAGCGGGGGTGGAGGCGGTGGCTGCGGGACTGCTATCGGACGGAGCCGGGCTGGCGTCCGCGGGCGGCGCGCTGGGCTGCTGGCCCGCGCTGGGCGGGCTGGGCGGCGGATTCTGGTCTTGCGCCAGGGCAGAGGAAGAAGACAAGGCAACGGCCGCGAACAGCGCGACCGCCAGCAGCAATGCACGCATTCTCATGGGTCGACTCCGTTGCCCAAGTATAAACCCGGTAGCGCCTTCCAAAGACTCGCCCTAGTACACTTTTCCTGGTTTAGACGCCGCCGCTCCCTCCCCGGGTTACCCTGGAGGACAAATTTTCCCGCCCATTCTGGCCCAGGGGCTGGATATTTGGATGCCCTCCGGACCCCCCTCGATTCCAGGACTTGCGCCCGCTGCTTGAGTCCCACCCCCAATCCTCGTACCATGTCGGCCGCACCCCTCGGGAGGTGTTTCCATGCTCAGCCGCCGCAACTTCCTCGGCACCACCGCCGGCCTCTCCGCCGCTCTCGCCCTGCGCGCCCCATTGGCAGCCCAGCAGAGCGCTCCCCAAGTGCGCCTGCCGGAGCCTGTCATCTACGAGCGCAACCCGGAGAAATACTGGGCGGCCCTCCGCGAACTGTTCGTCATCCCCCACGACGAGGTCTATCTCAATAACGGGACCAACGGCTCCTGCCCACGGCCCGTGCTGCAGGCCGTCTTCGACAGCTACGAGCAGACCGAGAAGATGGACCAGGCCGATCCCGAGGACTACCCCATCTGGGGCTACGGCCCCTGGAACGAGTACCGCGACCCGCTGGCCGGCTTCGTGGGCTGCTCCCGCGACGAATTGGCTCTCACCCGCAACTGCACCGAGGGCGACAACTACATCGCCCACGGCATCGACCTGAAGGCGGGCGACGAAGTGCTGATGAGCGACCAGGAGCATCCCAGCGGGGAGCAGCCCTGGCTGCTGCGCGCCAAGCGCTACGGCATCGTGGTGCGCAAGTTCGAGCTTCCCAAGCCGCCGCGCGACGCCGCCCAGATCCTGAACCTGGTGAACGACGCCATCACCCCGCGCACCCGCGTGATCTTCGTCAGCCACATCACCACCGTGACCGGGGTGGTCATGCCGGTGAAGGAGATCTGCGCCCTGGCGCGCTCCAAGGGGATCATCTCCGGCATCGACGGCGCCCACGTCATCGGCATGATGCGGCTGAACCTGCACGAGCTGGGCTGCGACCTCTACGCCTCCAGCCCCCACAAGTGGCTGCAAGCGCCCAAGGGCACCGGCTTCCTTTACGTGCGCGACGAGATGATCGATCGCATGTGGAACACGCTCACCACCGCCGGCTGGGACGATCCCAAGCTGCGCGCCGAGCGCTTCCAGCGCATCGGCTCCTCCAACGTGCCCTCGCTGGCGGGGCTGCGCGCCGCCGTCGAATTGGCCAACCAGATCGGCATGGAGCGCATCGAGCGCCGCCACCGCCAGATGTGCGACTACATCCTGGGCGAGATGGTCAAGCGCGGGGCGGAGTCCTGGACCTCGCCCGACCCGGCGCTGCGCTGCGCCATCGCCAGCGTGAACGTGCCGCCGCTGCAGATCGGCGACATGGAAACCACGCTGTGGAAGCAGCACAAGATCCGCATCCGTGGCGGCGGACCCAGCAAGATCCGCCTCTCCACGCCCTATTACCTGCTCAAGCCGGACCTCGACCGCTTCCTGGCCGCCTTCGACGAGTACAAGCGGGCGAAGGCTGGTTAACCACCGAGGACACGGAGGAACACAGTCGTTGTCTGGCGGCTGATCTCGGTGACGGTGGGCTCGGGCTCTCCCGCCGAGAGTTATAC
>DATIWW010000295.1:0-5848 GCA_035519175.1 Terriglobales bacterium | reverse complement strand
GATAGTAAGGCTTGAGGGGAAACTGGAAGTTCCCTTGGATGGGCGAGCTGGGGTCCACCGCTTGGTTCAGGCCGGTGGTGAGGGTCTCGACGGTGGCTCCGCTGGGATCCAGCAGGGTGATGGTGAAGGCCAGGTTGATCTGATTCTGCGGACCCCGGGAGGCGCCCTGAAGCTCATAGCTGGCATACACCTGGTCGCCGGGACGGTAAGGGCCGGCGGGACGCAGCGGGCCCTCCTTGCTCTCGCGGTAGGAGAAGTCGGTGAGGGCGTAGTCGCCGCTGGTGAAGCCGGCGGAGACCGCGCCACCGCTGGCGGTGGCCGCCGGGGCGCCGGTCGCGCCGCCCGCGGGCAGGGGCGCGGCCTGGTGGATCCGATAGGCGTATCCCAGGCAGCCGCCGATGGCGGCGAGCCACAGCAGGGCGACCGCGCCGCGCAGTGCCTTGCCCCAGCCGCGTTGCACCACCACGGTGTCCGCCAGGTGGTCGCCCACCCGCTGCCGCAGCCGGGAGAACAGCGCCACGAAGAAGCCCAGCAGGTAGAAGAAGAGGCCATCGATCAGGCGGGCCAGGTTGCGCACCAGGGAAGCCGCCAGGGTGCAGGAGGAGGCGTCTTTGCGCCGCACCTGGATATCGAGTACCGCCTTCCCCAGAGTGGCTCCGAAGAGCCCCTCCATCAGCCAGAAGTAGAGGAATCCTGCGGCCAGGGCCAGCCCCAGGGGCACCAGGGCGCGCGGACCTTGCATGCTGAAGCCGCTCTCGGTCACCCCGCCCCAGCGTGCCGCCGCCCACATGCCGATCAAGGCGAACAGGGCGATCTGAAGGAACGCGTCCAACACCAGGGCGAGGAAGCGGTCACCCAGCCCGGCCAGGCGGTACTTGCCCACATAGACGTCGCTGGAGATGGTGGCCACGGGCGCGGTGACCGGCGCCGCCGGGGCGGCGGCCGGCTGCGCCTTGGGCGGCACGGCGGCCGTGACGGCAGGGGCGGGCTGCGCCGCCGGCAAGGCCGCGCCACAGCCGGCGCACTTCTGAGCCTCGGGAGCGTTCTGCGAGCCGCAGGCGGGACAGAACATGGCGGGCCTCCTTTTCACCGCCGCATTGTAGCTCCGGGGAGGGGCGGTGCGCCGTGCTCAGGCGGGACGCAGCGGCTGCACCATCCCCAGCATCACCTGGAACATGACCAGGTAGCGCTTCACGTTGGTGGTGATGAGGAAGTTCTCACGCACATGCTCTCGGCCGTCCTTGCCCAATTGGCGGGCGAATTCAGGGTGGGTGAGCAGATAGCGAATCTGGTAGGCGCAGCCCTCCACCGACTGCACCAGAACCCCGGTGAGCTTGTGGATGATCTGGGTGGGGATGCCGCCCACGGCGCTGCCAATGACTGGCCTGCCTTTCCACAGGGCCTCGGCCACGGTCAGCCCGAAGCCCTCGCGCAGCGACTTCTGCACCACCACGGTGGAGGCGCGCTGCAAGGCATTGATCTCCAGCGCCGACCAGGGCGGCAGGTTGAGGATGAAGACGTCGGGGTCGTTGCCGGCCGCCTGCTCCACTTCGGCGAGCACGACCGCGCCCTCGGGATCGTCCTTGGCTCCTCCCCCGGCCAGCACCAGCTGGCAATCCACGTACTTCTTGGCCTGGCGGTAGGCCTCGATCACCCCCAGCGGGTCCTTGAGCCGGTCGAAGCGCGAGATCTGGGTGACGATGGGACGGGAGCGGTCGAGACCGCAATCGTCGCACACCTTCTGCACGAAGCTCTCCTCCAGTTCCTTGTTTTTCTCGGAGAGCGGGTCGATGCAGGGATAGAAAAGGAACTGGGGGATGGGAAGCTGGCGCGCGAACGCCGGGGAAGAGAAGATGGCGGCGTCGTAGCGCTCGACGAAGGGGCGCAGGAACTCCCACACCCCGGGGTGAGGATTGGAAAGATCGATGTGGCAGCGCCAGGCCCAGCGCCCGCGATGGGCCTCGCGCGCCCGGATCAGGGCGGCGGGCTGGGGATCGTGGATGACGAACAGGTCTTCCACGAACTCCATGCGCTGCCGGTTTTGCTCGTTGCAGGCCAGGAAGAGGTCGCGGGCGGAGGCGGTGAACTCATACTCCCCGCCGTGCAGGGCGTTGTGGAAGCCCTTGGTGACCTCGAAGAAGTCGTCGCCCCCGGTGATCACCTCCCAGCGGGTGGGAATCTCCAGCTCGTTGAGGATGGGCACCATGCGGTTGAGGATCTCGGCCACGCCTCCGCCCATGGCGGTGGAGTTGACCATCTTGACGGTCTTGCCGCGCAGGCGGCTGGCCAGGAAGTGCAATTCGTCCAGCTCGGGACGGCCCAGGATGGGCTCGTAGTCGTCCAGCTTGGGCGGAGGCGGCGGGGTGGGCGGGGTCTCCGATACGCGCGGGGCGCGGCGCCGCTCCGCCTGGGTGGTGGGCGCGACGGGAGTGGGGTTCGCGACCTGCGCGGGGGCGGACGGGGTTGCCGGCTCGGCCACTTCTTTACGTTCTTCCTTCCTTCTCACGCCGCCCCCACAATGCGCAGGATGCGCTGGCGCACGTCTTCGAGGGTGGCGGTGTAGATGTCGATGCGATTGATGCGGTCGGCCAGCACTCCCAGGTCGAGCGCTCCCTCCAGCCACTGGGAAAAGTCGTTGGAATTCAGCTTGAGGCGCAGGCGCGCCTCGATGAAGTGATGATGGATGGCGTGCAGGGTGACGTGGCGCAGCCCCTCGGTGAACTCCGCCAGGTTGCGGGCCACGAAGGGAGTGGGGATGACGACGGTGTCGGAGGCGCAGAAGAAGAACGGCTCCAGCGCCGGGCGCTCGCCCGCCCGCGGCGTGCGCCGCAGGTAGTCCTCCACCACTTCCACCAGGCGGGCGCGCAGGGCGGCCAGCTCGGTGAACTCACGCACGTCCACCGCGGCCAGCCGCTCGGCCAGGCCCACCTCGGAGCAGGCGGCAAAGGCCCAGTGGGCGAAGTCGTTCGAAAAGCCCTCGCGCAGGAAGTGGTGCTCGTGCAGCGTCTGGAAGGTGTGCTGGAAGATGGAGTCCTCGGGGCAGGAACGCAATCCCGTCAGCAATTCCGCGAGCGAGGCTGCCCTCTCGTGCCCGATGCGCAGCACGTGCGCGGAGGAGCTGAAATAGAAAGGTGAGCGCGCCCAGCGGGCCCCCGGAGTTGGGGAAGGCACAGACATAGCAAGGACCATCATAGCGCGCTAAGAGGTTGGATGCAGCGCGCCCGGCCCGCGCAGCTTCTTGAGAGTTGAATTATCGGAACACGATAGAATACAATACTGGTGTGCGGGGCCGTCTCCAGTTCGCGCTTGCGCTGGCCGTGCTGCTGTGCGTCGTGGTCATCTTTGTGTCTCCCCTGGTGGACCTGCCGTACACGGCGCTGCGGTCGCTCCAGAGCGCCCGCTTGCTTTCCCTTCGGCTAGCGGCCGCGGCCACCACACTCAGTCTGTTGCTCGCGACTCCCGCCTGGCACGTTCCCGCTTCTCGCGAGGAGCTTCCTTCCTGTTCACGGTCGGAGGTCCTGGACCTGACCTGCTCGCGTCTCTGCTAGAGATTCTTCCCCAGCGAACCGTTCCCTTACGCGTTCCCACTTTCAAGCCAGAACCGTTGCCGCTTTGGGGGGAACGAGGCCCATGGATTGAAATGCGGAGGAGAGGAGGCGGGCCGGAGACATCGGAAAGCCGGGTCCACGTCCCGCGCCTGCCGGGGAGAAGAATATGGCAACTCAGACACTACCGTCAGTTCTGGAGACCTTTTTTCAGCAGTTGCGCCAAGCGGAGAAGCGAGCGCTGTTCCTGGACTATGACGGGACGATTGCGCCCTTCACGGCGGCGCGCCGGCGGGCCTATCCCTACCCCACGGTAGAGGGGCTGATCGACTGTATCCAGGGAACCACGGCCACGCGCGTGGTCCTGGTCAGCGGGCGCGGGGCCCGGGATCTGGCGGAGTTGCTGCGCCTGCAGATCCGTCCCGAGATCTGGGGCACGCACGGACGGGAACGGCTGCTGCCCGACGGCACCTACGAGGTCACCGCCAGCGATCCGCTGGCGCTGCGTGCCCTGGCCGACGCCGATGCCTGGATGGAAACGCAGGGCTGGGGTGATCGCATGGAGCCCAAGGCCGGGGCCACGGCTCTGCACTGGCGCGGCTTGCCCCAGGAGAAGGCCGAAGAGATGAGTGAGCGGCTGCGGGAAGGGCTGGCGGACCTCTGCCACCAGGCGGGCCTGCGCCTGCGCGACTTCGCCGGCGGCGTCGAGATTGACGTGGGAGGAGTCAACAAGGGCGCCGCCGTGGACACCGTCCTGGCCGAGATGGGCGCCGGCGCCGTGGCCGCCTACCTGGGCGACGACCTCAGCGACGAAGACGCCTTCCGCGCCATCCGTGGCCGCGGCCTGAGCGTGCTGGTGCGTCCCGCGCCACGGCCCACCGCCGCCGAGGCCTGGCTGGTTCCGCCTCACGAGGTCTCGCAATTCCTCAACGAATGGTTGCTGGTCTCAGGAGGTGAGCTGTGACCGTTTCCGAACGGCCCCTGGTCCTGGTTTCCAACCGCCTCCCGGTGGTGCTGGAGCGCGAGGGAGAATCCTGGAAGATGCAGGCCAGCGCGGGCGGGCTGGTCAGCGCCCTGATGCCCGCGGTGGCCGGCGCCCGCGGCACCTGGATCGGGTGGACGGGCACCGGCGAGGACCCGGAGGTCGAGCGCCTGCTGGCCGCTCAGACCGAGCCCGGCTACCGCCTCCAACCCGTCTTTCTGACCCAGGGGGAGAAGTCCGGCTTCTATTGCGGCTTCTCCAACGAGATCCTGTGGCCGCTCTTCCACGACCTGCAGTCGCGCTGCAACTTCGAGCCCTCGTACTGGGAGACCTACCAGCAGGTGAACGCCAAGTTCGCGGCTGCGGTCGCCCAGGCCAGCGGGCCCGAGGACTTCGTGTGGGTGCATGACTACCATCTCATGCTGGTCGGGGAGAAGCTGCGCCAGTCCGGCGCCCGTCGTCGCGTCGGCTTTTTCCTGCATATCCCCTTTCCCGCGCCCGACATCTTCGAGAAGCTGCCCTGGCGGCGGCAGGTTCTGGAGGCCCTGTTGGCCTACGGCCTGGTGGGATTCCAGACTCCCCGCGACCTGCGCAACTTCACCAACTGCCTGCGCCGGCTGGTGCCCCAGGCCCTGCTGCACCGGCAGGAAGACCTGCTGCAGGTGCAGACGGAGGGCGGCAGAACCTGGGCGGGAAGCTTTCCCATCGGCATCGACTTCGCGGCCGTGGAGCGGCAGGCGGGGACCGCCGAGACCGCGCACGCCGCCGCCCGCATCCGCGCCGACCTGGCCCCCTGCCAGATGGTGCTGGGCGTGGACCGCCTGGACTACACCAAAGGCATTCCCGAGCGGCTCAAGGCGTTTGGCGAGCTGCTGCGCCAGCCCGACGTGCCCAAGGTCTCCCTGGTGCAGGTGGTGGTGCCCAGCCGCGCCGACCTTCCCCGCTACCAGGACCTGAAGCTGGAGGTGGAGCGCCTGGTCAGCCAGATCAACGGCGAGCACGGTCGGACCGGGTGGGTTCCCGTGCACTATCTCTACCGCCAGCTTCCCCCGGCGGAGCTGTTCTCCTACTATCGCGCCGCCGACGTCGCTCTCATCACCCCGCTCAAGGACGGCATGAACCTGGTGGCCAAGGAATATTGTGCCGCCCGCTGCGACCAGGATGGGGTCCTGGTGCTGAGCGAGTATGCGGGAGCGGCCACCGAGCTGGGCAGCGGCGCCATCCTGGTGAATCCTTACGACGTGGAAGGGGTGGCGGCGGCGCTGCGCCAGGCCCTGACCATGGACGCCGGCGAGCGCCATGTACGCATGCGGCGGATGCG
>DATIWW010000294.1:0-2429 GCA_035519175.1 Terriglobales bacterium | reverse complement strand
GGGCGTGGTGGGATCGTGCATGGCAAAGAAGACATCGAGCAGATCGAAGAAGGCGATCTGCGCGGGGTCGAAGGCGATCCGCACCACCTCCGCGTGCCCGGTCTCGCCGCTGCAGACCTGGCGATAGGTGGGCCGCTCTACATGCCCGCCCATGTAGCCGGACTCGACCGAGGTTACTCCCTGCACGCGGTCGAAGACCGCCTCCAGGCACCAGAAGCATCCGCCGCCGAGCACCGCCGTCTCCAAATCGGGCATGCTCATAGGATGCGCGGTGGAGGCGGCGGTTGCGAAAAGCTCCCAGCCCTTACTGGATGGGGGCGTCGGCGGAGGTGGCCGGCGCGGTCGCGTTGAAGCGGATCACGTTGGAGTTGTCGGAGAAGAAGTGCCGCACTCCCGTCTGCCCGCCGGCCATGGGGTCGGCCGTAGACTGGAAGCTCAGGTTCGGCGATGCCGTGGTGCCCAAGGCCCCGGGAACAGGAATGGCGAAGGAATAACCGCTCTTCTGGAAGGGCGGCTGCGAGAGGAAGGGATCGAGGATGCAGGCGCTGTTGGCGGTGGGCGGATTGGGGCAGGGGTTGGGACCGCCCAGATTGGGCAGGGGCGCGAAACCGGTGCCCCAAGTGCTGTTGTAGGTGATCTCGGCGGTGTTGATGGCGCGCATCGATTGCACCGCGGAAGCTTCGTTGGCGGCGATGCGCGAACGCAGCAGGTTGGGGATGGCGATGGCCGCGATGATCAGGATGATGGCCACCACGATCAGCAACTCTATCAGCGAGAAACCACTCTGCTTTTGTCTCTTCATGGCGCTCTCTCCCCCTCTCTCCGTACCCAGACCTACACGGAGGAAGGGTGGGATGTGAAGTAAGCCCCTCTTACGAGCCATCCAAATGCATCTCAAGGGCCAGCCTGGCGTTCTGCCATCGTTTTATCTATCTCATTGATTGTAAAGTAACTTATAAGGTACTTCCCTACCTAAGAGGAGGCTGCCGGCAGGTCCGAATCCCTCGAAAGGCCATAGTTTCGTGACAGAAAACTGCATCGGCGGTACGCCGGTAGGGTCGTCCGATGGTGCCCCTTTCGCCCTTGTCCTTTGGGCCAGTCCGGCGCCTCCTGCCGGGGTGGGCTACTTCTTGGTGGCGGGGGGCGCATCGCTGACCATGGCCTCGACGACCCGGTCGATCAGGTCCTCGGTGCGCACCCCGGGCAAGCTGGTGTTGTTGACCAGGATGGAAAAGACCAGCGGCTCGCCGGCGGCGCTGGTGGCGTAGCCGGAGAGCGCGCTGACGTGGCCCAGGGCGCCGCTCTTGGCCTCCACCTGCCCGGCCGCGGGTGGAGCCTTGAGACGGTTGACCAGGGTGCCGTCTTCGCCTGCCACCGGCAAGGTCTGACGGAAGTCCCGGCTCCAAGGCTGGGTGGAAGCGTACTGCAGCAGGCGCACGACGGCGCGCGGCGCCACCAGATTCAGCCGCGAAAGCCCGGAGCCGTCGGCGAAGAAGTAGTCGTCGGGCGAGACGCCCGCCTGGGTTAGGAATCCTCTCACCACTTCCAGCCCGCCTTCGATGGTGCCGGTGGTGCCCTTCTCCCGGCCCAACAGGCGGAGCAGCAGTTCGGCGTGCAGGTTCTGGCTGACCTTGTTGGTGACGGTGAGGTCGTCGAGCAGCGCCTGCGACTGGTGCGAGGCCAGCACCAGCGGTGGGTTGAGCGAGCTCGGCGAACGGGTGGGGCCGCCGGCGGCGGGCGCCAGCGTGGTCACGCTGAAGGTGGAGAGGCTGGCCAGCTCGGTGTGGCGGGCGCGCGTCTTGCCGTAGATGACGACGCCGCGCTTCTCCAGCAGCGTGCGGAAGAGCTCGGCGGCGAACTGGGCGGGATCCTCGATGGCCAGTTGCTCGGCGCCCCCGGGATCGTCCACCGGGATGTAGCCCCAGAGCACCAGGCGGTCGGAGCCGGGCTCGCGGCGGAAGTCCACGCGCCGCGGGCCCGTGCCCGGCGGCGTGGTGATGATGCGGTTGTCCACCTGGTAGTAGTCGGCGAAGGGATCGATGGAGACGAAGGCTTTTTCGCCGGGGCGGTCGCCGGGCAGCACCTTCACCGTGAGCACGTTGTCGTTGATGGTGAGAGCGGAGACGGGCGCGCCCCACTGCGTGGCCAGGTCTTCCTGCGACCAGCCTTCGCCGTAGCGCTCGAAGGCATAGAAGCTGTCGTCGCCCACCAGGTCGCCGTCCACGTACTTCACGCCCTTCTGCACGATCTGGTCGGCCAGGTCTTCCAGCACCTTGTCGGCGGGAGCGTCGCGCTGGGTGCGGATCTTGAAGGGCAGGTTGCGGCCCGAGAGGTTGGGATCGCCGCGGCCCACCAGCACCAGGTCCCCCACCAGCCGGCCGTGGGTGTCGAGTGTACCCGCGGTCTCCACCGTGGTCTGGAACTTGTAT
>DATIWW010000293.1:0-7654 GCA_035519175.1 Terriglobales bacterium | reverse complement strand
CGGCCGCACCTGCGCCGCCCGGCGGCATCGATCTGGGCGAGGTGCAGAAGGCGCTGGCGCAGATGACGCAGCGCAGCGCGGCCGGCAACCCGGAGGCGCCGGCGGCCACGGCTCCTTCCGGCTCCGACCGCTATCCCGGCTCGCAGCCGGTCAACGTGGACGACGCCCAGTTGCCCGACATCGGCATTCCCGTGGCCCGCGAGGTGTACAGCACGACGGATTCCGTGGCCACGGTGATCCGCTACTACCAGCAGCGCTATCCCGACGCCCGGCTCATGGAGATCAACGGCCAGCAGGTGCTGGCGGTGGACCGCCCGGGGCTCACCAAGGTCATCGCCATCGGCAGCAGCGGGCAGGAGACGCGCATCGCCATCGTGCGGCCGGGAAGCTGAGCGCTGCCTTACTTGCCGCCGCCGGCGGCCGCGCTCGACTCCGACTCCGCCCGCGCGCCCACCATGATGGCGTTCTGGATCTGGCTGAAGAAGTCGGGCAGGGCCCCGGGGGAGTGCGGCATCAGGATGGTGTTGGAGCGGGTCTGCGCTCCGATCTCCTTGAGCGTGTCGAAGTACTGGGTCATGAGCACCAGGGCCATGACGTCCTGGGCAGTGGCGCCCTCCACGCTCTGCTTGAAGGTCTCGACGCTCTCGCGCAGGCCGCTGATGATGGCCTTGCGCTGGTTGGCGATGCCCTGCCCTTGCAGCGCCTTGCTCTCGGCCTCGGCCTCGGCCTGCTTGACCTTGAGGATCTTGTCGGCCTCGCCGCGGGCCTGCGCCGCCACCTGCTCGCGCTGGGCGGCGTTGATGTCGTTCATGGCGCTCTTGACCTTGTCGTCGGGATTGATGTCGGTGACCAGGGCCTTGATGATGGCGTAGCCGTAGTCCTGCATCACCCCGCTGAGTTCGGTCTTGACCGAGTTGGCGACGTTGTCCTTCTGCTCGAAGGTTTCGTCGAGCAGCAGCTTGGGCACCTGCGAGCGCACCGAATCGAAGACGTAGGAGGTGATCTGGTCGCCCGGGCTCTGCAGCTTGTAGAAGGCTTCGAACACCTTGTCCTGCAGCACCTGGTACTGCACCGAGACCAGCACCTTCACGAAGACGTTGTCCTTGGTCTTGGTCTCGACCTCGACGCGGAACTGCTGCACGCGCATGTTGACGCGCCCGGCCACGCGCTCCAGCCAGGGCATCTTGAAGTTCAGGCCGGGCCCGGCGATGCGCACGAACTTGCCCAGGCGCTGCACCACCGCCATCTCGGCGGTGGCCACGGTGAAGAAGCCGCCCAGGAAGGTGAACAGGACGAACAGGGCCCCGATCGCGAAGAGAAACAGGATGAACAGCGCCATGGTCGTGACCTCCTGGTCAGGCGAATCGCCGGGAAGTCTAGCAAGGAAGTCGCGGGGCCACAATGCCGGAGCTAGCCGCCGGCGATGGCGCCGATGACCAGGAAGGGCTCCTGACCCGAGGCCACGGCCGCGGGCAGGGGCGCCTCGGGGGACTGGTGGGAGAGGTCCTCGCCGCAGGCGAAGAAGCGCAGGAAGGCGCGGCGCTGGAGGGTGACGTGGTCGCGGATGGTGCCGCGCAGCATGGGATAGCGGGCCTCGAGGGCGTCGAGCACCGAACGCTGCGTGATCGCGCCCGCGACCTCCAGCTCCACCTCCGCGCCCACGTGCGCCAGGGTGCGCAGGTGCTGCGGCAGCGCCACCCGGATCATGGCAGCGTCTGCGTCTCGATGGAGAGTACAGGCGGCAGGTCGCGTACGATGGCGGCCCAGGTGTCGCCGGCGTCGGCGGAGGCGTAGACCTGGCCGCCGCTGGTGCCGAAGTAGACGCCGCACTGGTCGAGCTGGTCCACCGCCATGGCGTCGCGCAGCACGTTGACGTAGCAGTCCTTCTGCGGCAGGCCCTGGGTCAGCGCCTCCCACTCGTTGCCGCCGCTGCGGCTGCGGTAGACGCGCAGCTTGCCTTCGTGCACGAAGTGCTCGGAGTCGCTCTTGATGGGGACGACGTAGATGGTCTCGGGCTCGTGGGCGTGCACGTCGATGACGAAGCCGAAGTCGGTGGGCAGGTTGCCGCTGATTTCGCGCCAGTTCTCGCCGGCGTCGTCCGAGCGCATCACGTCCCAGTGCTTCTGCATGAAGAGCGTGTTGGGGCGCGAGGGGTGCATGGCGATGTGATGCACGCAGTGGCCGACCTCGGCGGTGGGGTCGGGGATGTACTGCGAGCGCAGGCCGCGGTTGATGGGCTTCCAGCTCTTGCCGCCGTCGTCGCTGCGGAAGGCGCCCGCCGCCGAGATGGCGATGTAGATGCGTTTCGGGTTGCCGGGGTCCAGCAGGATGGTGTGCAGGCACATGCCGCCGGCGCCCGGCTGCCACTTGGGTCCGGTGCCGTGGCCGCGCAGGCCGGCGAGTTCCTTCCAGGTGGTCCCGCCGTCAGTGGAGCGGAAGAGGGCGGCGTCTTCGATCCCGGCGTAGACCGCATCGGGATCGGTGAGGGAGGGCTCCAGGTGCCACACCCGCTTGAACTCCCAAGGATGCTGGGTGCCGTCGTAGAACTGGTGGGTGGTGAGCGGCTTGCCGGTCTCGGCGGAAGTGTCGTAGACGAACTTGTTGCTCTGCCCTTGCGGCCAGCCCTGGGGGGTGGGCGGCGGCGCGCCGCCGGGCACCTCCCAGCTCTTGCCGCCGTCGTTGGAGCGCTGGATGACCTGCCCGAACCAGCCGCTGGTCTGCGAGGCGTAGATGCGGTTGGCGTCGGCGGGCGACCCTTTCAGGTGGTAGATCTCCCAGCCCGTGAAATAGGGACCGGCGACCTCCCACTGTCTGCGTTTGCCATCCGAGGTCAGGATGAACGCGCCCTTCTTCGTGCCCACCAGCACCCGTACCTTGCTCATGCCCCACCCTTTCCCGGCCCCAGGCCGCGAAGCGTCCGTCCATACTGCCACAGGACATGCTGGCAATGCACGCGGGCGCCCCATCGCCGCGCTCTTGCCAGAATCCCCACCCCGCCGGAGGGAGGGCGTGGTATGATGCGGCGCACTAGCGGCGCAGTTTCTCACCGGAAGCATTCCACTGGCCGAAAAAGGAGTCCTATGAAGAAGGCATCGACGCTCGTGGCTGTGGGCACGTTCCTGCTGGCGCTGTCGGCGACGCTGATGGCGCAGAACAACAAGATCACGGTTCCTGCGGGCACCACCTTGACGGTGCGCCTGGGCCGGTCGCTGAGCTCCAAGACCAGCAAGCCGGGCGACACCTTCCCCGCCACCCTGCGGTACTCGGTGAAGGTCGAGGGCAATACCGTGGTCCCGGCGGGCGCGGAGGTGGAGGGCCGGGTGGCGAACGCCAAGAAGCAGGGCGCCTTCGCCGGCCAAGCCGACCTGGCGCTGGAGCTGATCAGCATCACCACGCACGGCGATACCTACTCCATCACCACCGACACCTGGGCGCAGAGCGAGAAGGGCAAGGGCAAGCGGACCGCCGGATCGGTCGGAGGCGGCGCCGCCGCTGGGGCCATCATCGGCGCGATCGCCGGGGGGGGCAAGGGAGCGGCCATCGGAGCGGGCCTGGGCGCGGGCGCGGGAACCGCCGTCGCCGGCGGCACCGGCGGCAAGAACGTCAACCTCTCCACCGAGAGCACGCTGAGCTTCCGCTTGACCCAGCCGCTCATCATCCAGATCCATTAGACAGGGTCCTGCATCTCAGAAGACGGGATGGGCGCCGGCCCATCCCGTTTTTTTGCGGGCAAGTCGGGGCCGCCCGAGTATCCTCTAGCCCGGAGACCCGCCTCGCCGTGCCGGAAGCCTTCAATGCCGCCACCCGCTTCGTGGACCACAATGTCCATGAAGGCCGGGGAGCCAAGGTCGCCATCGAGTGCGGCGAGCAGCGCGTGACCTACGCGCAATTGCAGGAGCGCGTGAACCGCGTGGGCAACGCCCTGCGCGGGCTGGGCGTGCGCCCGGAAGAACGCGTCGTCCTGCTGCTGCCCGACTCGCCCGACTTCCTCTACTGCTTTTTCGGGGCCATCAAGGTGGGGGCCGTGGCCGTGCCCGTCAATACCCTGCTGCAGCCCGCCGAGTACGAGTACATCTTCAACGACACGCGCGCGCGGGTGGCGGTGGTGAGCGATTCCCTGCTGCCGCTGGCAGAATCCATCCCGCGCGAGCGGCTGCGGTACCTGCAGACCATGGTGGTGGCGGGCGAGCCGGCTGCAGGCCGTCCCAGCCTGCATTCCCTCATGGCCGCGGCTGCTCCGGAGCTTGGGGCCGAGCCGCTCTGCCGCGACGACCCCGCCTTCTGGCTGTACTCCTCGGGCAGCACGGGGGCGCCTAAGGGCTGCGTGCACCTGCAGCACGACATGGAAGTGTGCGCCGAGCGCTACGCCGGCGGCATCCTCAAGATGACGGAGCGTGACCGCTGCTACAGTGTGGCCCGCCTGTTCTTCGCCTATGGCCTGGGCAATGCCGGCTACTTCCCTCTGTATTTCGGGGCCACGACCATCCTCTCGCCGGCGCGGCCCACGCCCGCCGGCGCCTATGCCGACATCGAGCGCTACCGCCCCACCCTGTTCTTCTCCGTGCCCTCCAACTACGCCGCGCTGCTGGCCCACCGCCGAGAAGGCGGCGGGGAGTTCGACCTGGCGAGCATCCGCCACGGCATCTCCGCGGGAGAGGCCCTGCCCGCGCCGCTCTTCGAGCGCTTCCGCCGGCGCTTCGGCATCGAGATCCTGGACGCGTGGGGCTCGACCGAGACCCTGCAGATGGTGCTGGCCAACCGCCCGGGCGAGGCCCGGGCCGGCTCCAGCGGCAAGCTGATCCCCGGCTTCGAGGCCCGCATCGTGGATGAGACGGGCGCCCCGGTGGCGCCCGGCGAGATCGGCAACCTGCTGGTCAAGAGCGACGCCACCTGCGCCGGCTACTGGAACCAGCACGAGAAGACCAAGGCCTCCTTCCAGGGCGGCTGGTTCCGCACTGGCGACAAGTACTACCAGGACAAGGAGGGCTACTTCTGGTACGCGGGGCGCTCCGACGACCTCTTCAAAGTGAACGGGCGCTGGCTGAGCCCGGCCGAGGTGGAGAGCGCGCTCCTCGCGCATCCCGCGGTGCAGGAGGCGGCGGTGGTGGCGCGCGACGACGAGAGCGGGCTCACCAAGCCCGCCGCCTACGTGGTGGTGGGCCCCGAGGCCCAAGCCGACGACGCGCTGCGCGGCGAACTGCAGGAGTGGGTGGCGCAGCGGATCGGCGATTACAAGCGTCCGCGCTGGATCGAGTTTCTACCCGAGCTTCCCAAGACCGCCACCGGAAAGCTGCAGCGCTTCAAGCTGCGGCAGCGCGCCTAGGACCTGCGTTGCTCCTCGCGGGGAAGGTCGAGCGGAGGCAGCACCTCGCACAGCGCGCGGATGGGCTGCAGCAGTTCGGGCGCGGGCTCGACGAACTCGAAGCCGTAGAGGCGGCCGTCGCGATGGCGCACTGTGGCGTGCAGGAAGAGCGGCTGCGGCGCCGTGGGCAGCGTGAACTGCACCGTCACCATCTCTCCCGGCAGCAGCGCACCTTCCACCTTCCCGCCCACCCCGCTATCGCTCAGATCGGTGGAGAGCCCGGTGAAGAAGGCGGGAACGCCGGAGCGCACCACCTTGACGCTGAGCGGCACCACCACCGCGTGGCGCTGGTTGCTGCGCGTGAGCGGCCACTTCAGTTGCGCGCCCGGGCCGATCAGCCCTTCCAGCGCGTCCACCAGCTTGGTGGGCGCCTCGCCCTTGTGCACGAAGGCATTCACGAACTGCATGGCGGTCTCGGGAACGCGGCGCGGCTGGGCGGAGACCAGCACGATGGGCAGGTCGGGCTTGCGGCGCTTGATGCGCCCCACCAGCGCTTCCAGGTCGCCTTCCTCCCAGGGATGGGTGAGCACCACGGCGTCGAGCGAGGAGTTGTCCACGTGGTCCAGCGCTTCCTCGGGACTGGCGGCGGTGAACACGTTGTAGCCGGAGGCGTCGAGGAAGGAGCAGCGCACCGCCGTCTGGCTGTCGTGGCCGTTCACGTAGAGCAGGCTCTTCTTGACGTACTTGCCCACCTCCACGCAGCGGATGCCTACCTGTCCGGCGCGGGCGCTGCCCGGCTCGCCCACCCACAATACGCGGAAGCGGGCGGCGGCGGCCCCGTGCTGCACCCCCAGCACCGCGCCCGGCAGCACGGGGTGGCTCAGCCCTTCCAGCCGCGCCCCCATGGAGGAGATGTCCACGGTATGGGCGCGCTCGACAAAGGGCCTTCCCGCGCCGTCGGTGCCCCACACGGTGGCGGGCAGACGCAAGGGAACGCGCTCCTCTCTTCGGTGGCCCATCAGCCCCATCGTACGGGCTTGGGACGGCCAAGAAAACGTTACTTCCGTAACGAGGAGATCGCAGATAAGTGAAGTGGTGTCTATAAGATACGGGATGCTCCCGCCGGGCTGGCCGGGTCGTCCGGAGGGCCGGCTCTTTGCACGTATAATGTCGCGCTCCGACCCTGAGGATGCCAGTCGACGTTCATGTCGTGCACGGCGGTGCAGGCCGCCTGTTCCTCTGCCGCGGCGCAGCCACGGGCCGCGAGTTCATCGCGCGCAACGCAGAGATGTTGAGCGCGGAAGAAAACTACCTGGGCACGCGCTGGTGCCTGATCGACGAGACCGGGGCGACCTCGCTGGACGTTACGTCGGCGGAGATCCAGACCATCGTGGAACAGGACGCGGAGCTGGCGGTCGGGCTCCCCGAACTGGTCATCGTCGTGGTGGTCGCGCACGACCTGGGCTTCGGCTTGTCGCGGATGTGGGAGATGCTCACCGAGCGTCCGGGATGGTCGGTGCGGGTGTTCCGCGCCCGGCCCGAGGCGGAGGCGTGGTTGCGCGAGCAAGTGCAGCGCAAGTTCGGGATGGAACTTCCGCAGGACCTGGCAACGCCCTAGCGGGCAGCCGCTACGGCCAGGTGCGGCCCGGGCGGTAGGCTTCGGTCACCGGAGACTGGGTCCCGTTGCCCTGCTGGGTGGCGGAATACTGCCCCGGCTGGACCGGAGCGGGGGCGCTCAGCACCGGAGGAGGCGCCACCGCCGGCGCGGTCGAGGCAGCGAAGACCGCGGGCGTGGGCACAGGCGGGCGATAGGGTTCGGGCACTTCGCGCTGCCGCGGCACGTCGGAATCCTCGGCCAGCATGGGCAGCACGATGCGCAGGGCCTCGATCTCTTTCTCCAGGCGGCGGATCTCCTGTTCTTTCTGGCGCAGGACTTCGTAGATGTTCTTCATCGCAGCCTCGGCCTGAGCGCGACTATAGCACTGCCGGAAGCATTGTCAATATTCGCGCAGGCTCCCGCGTCCCGCACCCGGCCGCCGCGCCAGCAGGACCGCCAGCAGCGCCAGCAGGCTCACCAGCAGCGGGTACCAGACCTGCGCGATCCAGGGCTGGGGGATGAGGAAGAGGATGTCGGTCTCGCGCAAGGAGGCCGGCCAGCGCACCGTGGCCCACAGGCCGGCGTAGTAGGAGAGGTCCCAGAGAGCGAAGCTCCACAGGAAGACAGCGCAGCGCTCGCGGAGGCGGCGCGCGGCCAGCAGCGCCACCGCCAGCAGCATGAGCAGGGTGGCGGCTTCGCGCAGGACCTCCACGGCCAGCAGGCTGGGGGGCAACTCGCGCACCGACTGGGTCTGG
>DATIWW010000292.1:0-2118 GCA_035519175.1 Terriglobales bacterium | reverse complement strand
GCCTGCGCTCGGGCGGGAGCCGCCCTTGCAATCCTGCGGCATCATCATGAAAACCGTGCCGTTCGCATCCGGGAGCCCCGCCCCCGCTCCGGCGCACCACTTCACCGTGGACGTGGAAGAGTACTTCCACGCCTCCGCCCTGGCTGGCGTCGCCCCGCCCTCCCGCTGGGAGAGCCTGGAGAGCCGCGTCGAAGCCAGCACCATGGCGCTGCTCGAGCTGCTGGCCGAACGGGATGCGCGGGCCACCTTCTTCGTGCTGGGCTGGGTGGCCGAGCGCCGCCCCGCGCTGGTGCGCGCCCTGGCCGACGCCGGGCACGAGATCGCCTCCCACGGCCAGGACCACCGCCTGGTCACCGACTCGCAGGCGGGCGAGTTCCGCCTCTCGGTGCGCCGCTCCCGCGCGGTGCTGCAGGACATTACGGGCACTCCCGTGCTCGGCTTCCGCGCCCCCAGCTTCTCGATCATCCGCGGCTACGAGTGGGCCCTCGACATCCTGCTGGAGGAGGGCTACCGCTACGACTCCAGCCTCTTCCCCGTGCGGCGCCGCGGCTACGGCTACCTGGATGGCCGGCCGCACCCGCACTGGGTGGAGCGGCCCGGCGGCCGCCTCTACGAGCTGCCGCCAGCCACGCTGCGGCGTGTGGGGAGATCCTTCCCCGCGGGCGGCGGCGGCTGGTTCCGCCTTCTGCCGTACGGCCTGGTCCGCTCCGCGCTGCGCGACCACGAGCGCGCCGGCATTCCGGGCACGTTCTACATCCACCCCTGGGAGCTGGACCACGGTCAGCCACGCCTCCCCGTGTCGCGCCTGACGCGCGTGCGGCACTATGGCGGCCTGGCCCGCACCACGGAGCGACTGCGCCGCCTGCTGCGCGAGTTCCGCTTCCGCTCCATCGCCCAGAGCCTGGACACGATCATCGGGGAGAATGATGCACGCCCTGGAGAGCTCGCTTCCGCCCGACCCGCCTGAGGCCGTGTTGCTGCCCGGGGTCGTCGCGGCGGCCGTGGCGCATGAGGGTGCCGAGCCGCTCATGATCGCCCGCCTGGCCGACGAGGACCACGCCGGCGCCGCCGCCTGGGACGACTTTGTACGCGCCACGCCCGGCTCCAGCTTCTGCCACCTCAGCGGCTGGCGTCGCGTCGTGCGTGAATCGCTGGGACTCGAATCCGTCTACCTGCACGCCTTGCGCGCCGACGGCTCCCTGGCAGGCGTGCTTCCCCTGGTGCGCATCCGCAGTGCCCTCTTCGGCCACAGCCTGGTCTCGGTGCCCTACCTGAACGAGGGCGGCCCGCTGGGCACACCCTACGCCCAGCGCGTGCTGCTCGACCACGCCGTGGAGGAGGCGCGCCTCTCCCGCGCCGGATTGCTCGAGCTGCGCTCGCGCCATGCTCTCCCACAGCACGAGGAGTACGGCGCTGCCCGCCGCAAGATCACCGTGCTCCTGGAGCTGGCACCCACCGCCGACGAGCTGTTCACCAGGCGCTTCACCACCAAGCTGCGCACCAAGATCCGCCGGGCGCAGAAGGAAGGGCTCGAGGTCCGCTTCGGACCCGACCAGCGCGCCGCCTTCTACCACGTCCTCGCCCGCAAGCTGCGCGACCTGGGCACACCCGTGCATCCGCGCCGCTTCTTCGAGGCCATCGCCCGCGAGTTCCCAGACCTGGTGCAGTTCTGCGCCGCCTATGCCGGCCGCGACATCGCCGCCGCCGGCTGCGGCTTCTTCTGGAACGGCGAGTTCGAGATCACCTGGTCCGGACAGCTCGACCGTTTCCGGAAGCAGGGCGCCAACATGACGCTCTACTGGGCGCTAATGCAGGAGGCGATCCGCCGCGGCGCCACCATGTTCAACTTCGGCCGCTGCACCCCCGAAGGCGGCACCCACGAGTTCAAGCGCCAGTGGGGCGGCTACGACATCGACCTCCCCTGGGTCCAGTCGCCCGGCGGCGGAGCCACTGCCCCCTCCGCCGGCGACGGCGGCGCCATGCGCCTCGCCACTTCCGTCTGGAAAGGCCTCCCCATCCCCCTGGCCAACACCATCGGGCCCATGCTGGCACGGCGGATCCCCACGTACTGAGCTTTGGCAGCAACGGCGAGGGCCCGACCGGCGCTGAGAGAGCCGG
>DATIWW010000291.1:0-5586 GCA_035519175.1 Terriglobales bacterium | reverse complement strand
CTTTCCCGCCTTCGTGCGCGCCGCCTACGCCTGGCTGATCGTAGCCGGGCTGCTGGGCGTATGGGCGGCGGTGACGCCGGGGGGCGCAGGCATCTGGGGCGCCTCACGGCACGCCCTCACGGTGGGCTTCGTGGCCATGATGGTGTTCGCCGTGGGGCAGCGCATCCTGCCGGCGTTTTCCGGCATGCGCCTGCTGTTCAGCCCACGGCTCATGTTCGCCTGCCTGGGACTGCTGAACCTGGGATGCCTGCTGCGCGTGAGCTCCGAGATCCTCGCCTACCAGGGCTATGCCGCCTGGGCTTGGCGCTGGCTGCCGGTCTCTGGGCTGCTCGAACTCACGGCCGTCACTCTCTTTGCCGTGAATCTCGGATTGAGCTTCGCCTCCGCACCTACAGGCAGCGGGCCGCAGCCGGTAACGGTGGGCTTCCGCGTCTGAGCCGCCTTCCTGCTCAAGCCTTCACGCCATCCAGGCTGACTACGGGCTCGTCGCCCACGACCTGGGCAGAATGGGCGGCGCCGCGGGGCACCGCCATTGCGTCGCCCGCCTCCAGCACCACCGATTCCTTGCCCATGGTGATGCGGAAGCACCCGGAGACGACCGCGTCCATCTTGTCCACGGTATGGGTGTGGGTGGGGAAGCACGTTCCGGGGGGATAGACGTAGCCGGCCACCACGTAGCCCAGCTTCTCGAGCTTGTGGCGGAGTGCCGCCTCGCTAAGCGGGCCGTCGCGCTCCGGGTTCCAGCGCTCGATGGGCATGCCGTTCAGAACAGCCCTTTGTAGTACCCACCGTCCACCAGCAGGGTCTGGCCAGTGATGTAGGAGGCGCGCTCGGAGGCCAGGAAGACGATGGCGGCCGCCAGTTCCTCGGGCTTGCCCAGGCGGCCTATAGGGACATCAGCGGCCCAACGACCATAAATCTGCTCCGGCGGGATGCCGGCGGCCAGGGCGCGCGTGCCTGCCAGTTCCTTCAAGCGCTCGGTGGCGGTGTAGCCGGGAGCGACGTTGTTGACCAGGATGCCGTCCTTGCCGAACTCATTGGCCAGGCTCTTCACCAGCCCCACCACGGCGGCGCGCACGGCGTTGGAGAGAATGAGGTCGCCGATGGGCTGCTTCACCGAAACCGAGGTGATGGTGACGATCCTGCCCCAGCGGTTCTTCTGCATCCAGGGAATGACCTCGCGGCAGAAGTGCACCGCGCTCATGAAGTTCAGCTCCACCGCTTTGCGCCACTCCTCGGCGGAGAGGGAGAGGAAGTTCTTGGCGGGGGGGCCGCCGGCGTTGGTGACGCAGACGTCGATGTGCCCGAACTCTTTGGCCACGTGCTCCACGAAGCGGTGCACGGCCTCGCCGTCGGTGACGTCCACGCGCTCGGCCAGCACCGGGACCTTATGCCGGCGGCGGATCTCCTCGGCGGCCGCGCCCAGGGTCTTCTCGTTGCGGGCGCACATGGCGAGGCGGGCGCCCTCGGCGGCCAGGGCTTCGGCAGCGGCCAAGCCCAGGCCCTGGCTGGAGGCGGCCACGATGGCCACCCGCTCCTTCAATCCAGTTTCCATGACGGTGCTCTCTCCTTGGCGGCGCGATTATAGCAAGCGCACGCCGGGGCCGCTTGTGGGTATAATCTCGGAAAGATTTCCTGCTTCGAGGTCTGCCGTGATCACCAAGCTCCGAGTGGTTATTGCCGTGTTCGCTCTCGTCCTGGTCCTGGGCGCCCAGCAAGTCCCTGAGCACCATCCCCGGGATCCTCAGGTTCCTCCCGGCGCTGCGCCCGACATCAACATCCCTCCCGACATGCAGCGGGAGATGGCCAAGCAGCGGAACAAGGAGCGCCAGGAGTCGCTCAAGAAGGACACCGACCGGCTCTTCCAGTTGGCCACGGAGCTGAAGCAGTCGGTGGACAAGTCCAATGAGAACGTCATGTCCATCGACGTGATCCGCAAGGCGGAGGAGATCGAGAAGCTGGCCAAGCAGGTCAAGGAAAAGATGAAGGGCTAGGATCCGGCCGAGGTCGAGCGGGCGGAAGGCCACTCCGCCCGCTTCTTTTTTTGCCCCGCTTCGGTGTAACCTTTTTCCCCCTCGGGCACTCTAAGTACGGGAACGGCAGGGGAGGTGTGGATTGGCGAGTCAGGCCTTAGCCGAGCAGGTAGGCTCCACCAGCCTGAGCGACGAAGAAGTGGTGGAACGGGTGCTTTCCGGCGACACGGCGCTGTTCGAGATCCTGATGCGCCGCTACAATCAGCGCCTCTACCGGGCGGCGCGCAGCATCCTGCGCGAAGACGCCGAGTCCGAAGACGTCATGCAGGACGCCTACGTGCGCGCCTACCAGCACCTCCGGCAGTTCGCCGGCCGCGCCAAGTTCTCCACCTGGCTGACCCGCATCGCGGTGCACGAGGCCCTGGCCCGGCTTCGGCGCCGCAACCGCTTCCAGGACCTTCATCCCGTCGCTACGCCCGAGGGGGATGGTATGGAATTGATCAAGTCTCACGATCGCGATCCGGAACAGCAGGCCGGCAACGCCGAGTTGCGGCTGCTGCTGGAAGAAGCGGTGGCCGCTCTGCCCGAGGGCTACCGTTCCGTCTTCATGCTCCGTGAAGTGGAGCAGATGAGCACGCAAGAAACGGCCGAGGCGCTGGAGCTGACCGAGGCCACCGTCAAGGTGCGATTGCACCGGGCGCATGCGCTGCTCCGGAGGGCGCTTTATGAGCGCACGGGCGCCACGGCGACGCAGGCGTTTGCCTTCGCGGCCCCGCGCTGCGATCGCGTGGTGAGCGCCGTGTTCAGCCGCCTGGCGGAACTACCGCAGGCCCCGTTCCTGCACAACTGAGCACCTGCTCTACGGCAAGAAGGAACGCCATCCCGCACGGCGGGATGGCGTTCGCGTTTTCGGCTGGCTTCTTACAGGAACAGCGGCGCCATCACCAGGGTGATGGTGGAGAGCAGCTTGATGAGCACGTGCAGGGAGGGCCCGGCGGTGTCCTTGAAGGGATCGCCGACGGTGTCGCCCACCACCGCCGCCTTGTGGGCGTCGGAGCGCTTGCCGCCGTACTGCCCGGTCTCGATGAACTTCTTGGCGTTGTCCCAAGCGCCGCCGCCGTTGTTCATCATGGTGGCCAGCAGGATGCCGGCGATGGTGCCCACCATGAGCAGCGCCGCCACCGACTCCGCTCCCATCAGGTTGATGGGCTGGCCGCCGAGCATGGCGCCTTCGCCGCCCACGTGGAAGCCGGTGAAGTAGCGGAAGGTCATGCCCACGGCGATGGGCAGGCCCACCGCCAGCACCCCCGGCACCACCATCTGGCGCAGCGCCGCCCCAGTCACGATGTCCACGCAACGCCCGTAGTCGGGCTTGGCCGTGCCCTCCATGATGCCCGGGTTCTCGCGGAACTGCCGCCGCACTTCCTCGATGATGTACTGCGCCGCCTTGCCCACCGCCTTGATGGCCAGCGAGGAGAAGAGGAAGACCAGCATAGCGCCCAGCAGCGCTCCCACGAACACCGGCACGTTGGCCAGGTTGATGTTGTCGAAGGAGAACTGGAAGCCGGCCGTCCCGGCCACCGCGGTGCTGGCGGCGGCCAGCCGCCCGCGCACGATGGCCGCCACCTCGTCCAGGTAAGCCGAGAACAGCAGGAAGGCGGCCAGGGCCGCCGAGCCGATGGCGTAGCCCTTGGTCAGCGCCTTGGTGGTGTTGCCCACCGCGTCCAGGCGGTCGGTCTTGATGCGGATCTCGTCGGGCTGGTGCGACATCTCGATGATGCCGCCGGCGTTGTCGGTGATGGGCCCGAAGGTGTCCATGGCCAGGATGTAGGCCGCGGTGGAGAGCATGCCCATGGTGGCGATGGCGGTGCCGTAGATGCCCTTGGCGTACTCGCCGATCTCGTTCACCCCGGCCAGCGCACGGATGCCGAACCAGTAGGAGAGCATGAGCGCCGCGCTGATCACGAGGACGGGCAGCGCCGGCGTTTCCAGCCCCACCGCCAAGCCGGCGATGATGTTGGTGGCCGGGCCGGTGCGCGAGGCGCGCGCGATGTCCTGCACCGGGCGGAAGCGGTACTCGGTGTAGTACTGCGTGATGTAAACGAAGAGGAACGAGGTGGCGATGCCCACCAGGCCGGAGCCGAAGAACCACCAGTTGTCCTTGAGCAGGTAGTGCACGGCGATGGCGAAGGCGGCGATGGCGCCCAGGGTGGTCACGTAGAAGCCCCGGTTGAGCGCCTGCATGGGGTCTTCCTTGTCGTCGGTGCGCACGATCAGCACCCCGATGGTGCTGGCGATCAATCCGAAGGCGCGGGCCACCAGGGGAAAGAGCACGCCCTTGATGCCGAAGTGGGGCAGGAGGGCGGCGCCCAGGATCATGGCGCCCACGTTCTCGGCAGCGGTGGATTCGAACAGGTCGGCGCCGCGGCCGGCGCAGTCGCCCACGTTGTCGCCCACCAGGTCGGCGATGACGGCGGGGTTGCGGGGGTCGTCCTCGGGGATGCCGGCCTCGACCTTGCCCACCAGGTCGGCGCCCACGTCGGCCGCCTTGGTGTAGATGCCGCCCCCGAGCTGCGCGAACAGGGCTACGAATGACGCCCCGAAGCCGAAGCCCACCACCTGGTAGGGCACGTCGTGCGGGTTCTCGAGCCCGCCGAAGAGATAGAAGAGCAGCCCCACGCCCAGCAGCGACATGGCCACCACCACCAGGCCGGTGACGGCGCCGCCGCGCAGCGCGATCTGCAGGGCGCGGTTGAGGTTGCTGCGGGCGGCGCTGGCGGTGCGGATGTTGGCGCGGATGGAGACGTACATGCCGGTGAAGCCGGCGATGCCCGAGCAGGCCGCCCCGATCAGGAAGGCGATCACCGTCTTCGAGGCCAGGGGTGCGTTGCGTTCCGAGGCCCGATAGCCCACGAAGATGAGCGCCGCCAGCACCAGGCTGAGCAGGCCGATGGTCTTGTACTGCCGCCGCAGGAAGGCCTCGGCGCCCTCCTTGATGGCGTTGGAGATGCGCTGCATGGGCTCGGTGCCGGTGTCAGCGGCCAGAACGTAGCGGGCGAAGCCAAAGGCGGTCAGCAAGGCCAGCCCGCTGATGCCCAGGGCCAGCCACAGCCAGAACGAGCTGTTGTCCGCCGCCGGCGCGTCGAGCAGGAAGCCTGCCAGAAGCCAGGTAGGCATAAAGAGTTCCTCCAACCGATTAAGACTTTAGGAATGATTCCATGCACCAGCCGGCAGGGTCCCCGAAGCCGAGCGAGAACCTACGAACCCTGGGGCCTACCGCAGGCAAGAGCCTGCCAAGCGATTGCACCCCCGGAAACGCGCTTCCACGACAAGTTGAGGATTGAGGTTTGGCCGCGCCCGGTCAGTTCCCCGCGCTCGTCGCGCGGAGAAGGAAGGAGATTTATAACATGCCGGAAAAAGAGGGTCAAACCGCTTGGTCGTGCTCGTCACGCAGGGCCTCGACGGGGCTCAGTGTACTTGCGCCTATTGCCCCAAAGGGGTGACAGCGGTCACTGAAAGGTGACTGAGGCAGGCGTTAAATTAGCGGGGCATAGTTTTTGGCAGGGGCGTGCACTGCCTTGACGCCCGAGGCACCTTCGATGCCAAGCTGGCT
>DATIWW010000290.1:0-2886 GCA_035519175.1 Terriglobales bacterium | reverse complement strand
TTGGCGTCGGCTTCCCGGCGCAGGGTGTCGACGGTGGCGATGCGCAGGACGTTGCCCTCCAACTGGCGGTCCAGGCCGTTGTTCTGCAGCACGATGTCCAGGGCCTGGTCCCAGGGCACGTCATCGAGGACGATGGTGAGTTGGCCGTGCACGGCGGGATCCAGGACCACGTTCAGCCCGCTGATGTCGTGGATCAGGCGGAAGAAGTCCTTGATGTCCACGTCCTTCAGGTTGACCGAGATGGGTTCACCCGTGTAGCGGGGTTTGGCGGCCGGGGTCGTCCCGCCTGCCGCCGCCTGCGTCTGCTGCTGCAGGGCCAGGTTCATGGCCGGCTGCGGACTCATGCTGGCGTTGGCGCTCAGCGGGATCTCCGGCTGCGGGGTGGCGAACTTGGCTGCCGCGTCCACCGCGCGGGCGGGAGGTTCCGCCGACGCGGGCTGGGCGGCGGAGCCCTCCGGCTTGGATTGGAAGGTGGGCTCGACGAAGAGGAAGTCGCTGGCCTTCTTGTCGGTGGCCGCCGCCGCGGTGGTCGTCGAGGCAGCGGGCGCAGGCGGGTTGGCCGGGACCGCTTCTGCCGCCGGGGCGCCGGCCGCTGGGGCCGCGTCCGCCGCCGTCGCCGGGGCGCTGGTCGCAGGCTCGCTCGCGACGCTCCCCGGCGCGTGCAGTTGCACGGTCAGCCGGTTGCCCTGGGGTACCAGGGAATAGTCCTGCGCGTGGGCCAGGTCCAGCACGATGCGGGTCACCGGCGGCTGGGTCTGGAAGCGCGCCATGCGCACGTCCTTGACCGCGTCGCTGTGCACCGGGAGGGTACGCGCGGCCGCGGGGACGGCATTGGGCACATCCAGCACCAGGCGGTCAGGCCCCGTCAGCTTGGTGACCTTGGGGGCCAGGGGCCCGGAGGCGGTGATCTCAAGATCCATGCCGTTCTTGCCGCGGACCATCGCCAGTTTGCGGATGGTGATGGTCTTCGCCGCCGCCGCGGCGTGGGCCGGGTCCGCGCTGGGAGCGGAGACCGGAGCCGTCGGGCTCTTGGCGTGGGTCGCGGCCGCGGCGGGCACACCCGTAGCGGCAGCCGCCGTGGGCTGCAGGCGCACGGCCAGGCCGCCCTCGCTCTCGCTCAGGTGCACTTCCGTGCCAGGAGCCAGGGTGAGTTCCAGCCGCGCCACGTCGGCGCCGCCGGCGCCGCGATAGCCCAGGATGCGGTACGACACCACCCCTGGAGCATTCAGCGTGCGCGCCTGCCCGTCCAACTGGTCGGCGGAGACCCCCGCCAGATCCACCAGCAGGAGGTTCTCCGCGGGACGGTACTCGGTGTGCGTGAAGGCGCCGGACGCGGAAAGGGTGACGGTGGTGGCGCCGTTCTGCTGAACCACGCCCACGTTCGTCAGGTGCGTACCGGCAGCCGCTGCCGCCGTGCCCAGCAGGAGCAGCGGTAAGAGAATCCCCAGCGTATGCTTTAGCCTCATCTGATCTCTCCTCACGCCTCGGCACTCTGTCCGGTGCGTGCGCGGCGGGTTCCATCCCGCCGATGAATTAGCCCCTCGCCTCACGGCGAAACTGCATCCCAGGTTCGGCCCGACTGTCCCAGACAACCTTGCTGCCCTCGCCCGCGGCCACTACGCCGCCGGTCCGGGTACGAGCTTCTTCTCGATCTGGCGCGTGGAAGTGTGCCCCATCGCGTCCAGGACGTTCTGCTTGAAGATGACCGAGTCCCCCGTGATCTTGACTACCGAGCCGTCATACAGCTCGTCGTTGTCGTTGAGGAAATAAGTCTTCTTGGCGGGGTTCTCGACGATGGCGATCCAGCCCCGCGGCCCCTTCACCACGCCGTGGACCTCCAACTGGTCGATGGCCAGGCAGCGCTTGCCGCCGGCGCAAGGTCCGGGCCCCGGACCGCGGGCGATCACCGGGCTGACGAAAGGATCGCGCTTGCCGCGGCCCGCCGGGGCGGCCGCGTGCGCGGTCTCGGCCGCAGGCGCGGGCTTGGCCGCACCGTGCTTGGGAGCCATCGGGCTGGTGCGCGCATGCTGGGCCGGCTTGGGAGACGGGGTCTTGGCCGCGGGCGCCTGGGCGGCCGGCTTGGCCGTCTTGCCGGCGCCGGCGGCCTTCTGCTTGGGGGAAGGCGCGGCCAGGGCCACGCTCCCCGCCACCACAAGCACCACAAGGATTTTCAGCGTCTTCATAAGTTGGTTCCCCTAGCTGCCTACCTGCGCACCCCTGCCCCGCCCACCCCGGGCTTGCCGCCCTTGGGGGCCGGCGCAGCCTCGTGACTGTAGAAGGTGGTAGCGACGCAGGTTGCGATCACGCTCTCGTTGGGTCCGTACTCGTAGCCGCTCCGTTTGGCCTTGGCGTCCACCGGCGTCTTGACGGACGCCATCTGCAGGTTGGAGATGTTGACGATGCGTTCCGACTTGGACATGGTCTCCAGGAAGCTCAGCACCCCGTAGAAGCTGCCGTCGATCTGCAGGTTGAAGGGGACCTCGCTGTAGAAGCCCTTGTCGTTGACCGTCTGAGCTTCCAGGTCGCGCACGTCGATGCCCGCCCCGGAGGCGTTGTCCTGGATCAGGTGCATGAACTGGTCGGCATCCTTGGTGTCGGGAACGATCTTCTTTTCGATCTCCAGTTGCTGCTGCAGGCCGGCGATCAGCTGCGTGAGCTGCGCCAGCTTGGGTTCGTACTGGCGGAGTTGGGCGTTCTCCGCCTGCTTGGCGGCGATGTCGCTCTGCAGCTTGGCGTTGATGTCCATGACCGGCCGGTCCAGGAACCAGTACGCGGCTCCGGTGACGAGCAGGCCGATCAGGAGGAAGATCCCAATCTGCGCTCCGGCTGACATTTTCATAGTGACCGTCCCAACCTTAGGATTTCTGCAGCAGCTTGGCGCACTCC
>DATIWW010000289.1:0-4444 GCA_035519175.1 Terriglobales bacterium | reverse complement strand
GGCAACTCCGATCTTCACTGCGCCGAGTCCGCTGCTGCCCGGTACTGCTCGTCGCCGAGCTTCTCCATCCAGTCCACGCTCTTGCCGTCGAGCACTTCTACAAGCGCGATGTGCGTCATCGCGGTGTCCGGCGCGGCGCCGTGCCAGTGCTTCTCGCCGGGCGGGCACCAGACCACGTCGCCCGGCCGGATCTTGCGGACCGGCCCTCCCCAGCTCTGCACGAGGCCGCATCCCGTTGTGACGATCAGCGTCTGCCCGAGTGGATGCGTGTGCCACGCCGTCCTCGAGCACGGCTCGAATGTCACGTACGCTCCGAGCCCGCGCGCCGGAGCAGGAGCCTGGAACAACGGATCGACGCGCACGGAGCCGCTGAAGTTCGCCTCTGGCCCTTTGCTGGAGGGCTGCGTCCCGTTCGGCTTGATTTCCATGGTCACAGCCCGGTCCGCTTTTCGAGGTGCTCGGGATAGCGCTCGCCCTTGACCGTGATCTTCGAGGCGGCGTCGTCGATGGCGCGGAGGTCCCCGGGTGTGAGCCGCACGCCGGCTGCGCCGATGTTCTCCTGGAGGCGCGCAAGCTTCGTCGTGCCCGGGATCGGCACGATCCATGGCTTCTGCGCGAGCAGCCACGCGATCGCGATCTGCGCCGCCGTCGCACTCTTCTGCCTCGCGACCTCGTTCAGCAGATCCACCAGCGCCTGGTTCGCCTTGCGCGCTTCGGGCGTGAAGCGCGGCACGATCTGGCGGAAGTCGTTCTTCGCGAAGGTGGTCTTCTCGTCGATCTTGCCGGTGAGGAAGCCCTTCCCCAGCGGGCTGAACGGCACGAACCCGATGCCCAGCTCTTCAAGGGCCGGCAACAGTTCCTCCTCGGGCTTGCGCCACCACAAGGAATACTCGCTTTGGACCGCCGCAACCGGTTGCACGGCGTGCGCGCGGCGGATGGTCTTCACGCCAGCTTCCGACATGCCGAAGTGCTTGACCTTGCCTTCCCGGATGAGGTCCTTGACCGTTCCTGCCACGTCCTCGATGGGGACGTTCGGATCGACGCGGTGCTGGTAGAAGAGGTCGATCCTCTCGACCTCGAGCCGCTTCAGCGAGGCGTCGGCGACCTCCCGGATGTGCTCGGGTCTGCTATCCATCGCGTCCGTGCCGAGCTTCATTCCGAACTTCGTCGCGATGACGACCTTGCCCTTGAAGCGGGCGAGCGCCTCGCCGACCAGCTCCTCGTTGGTGAAGGGGCCGTATGCTTCGGCAGTGTCGAAGAAGCTCACTCCGAGCTCGACCGCCTTGCCCAGAAGGTCGATCATCTGCTTGCGGTCAGGTGCCGGGCCGTACGCGAAGCTCATGCCCATGCAGCCCAGCCCCACGGCCGAGACCTCGAGGCCGCTCCTGCCCAGTTTCCGCTTCTCCATCGCGTTCCTCCATCGCCGCAAGCTGGCGACGACCATCGCTTGAGGCAGGGCGGAAGGTACCCGCGCGCGAGCAGTAAAGAAACCAGCCTAAAGTTGATGGGCCGTTCAGGAAATCTTCACGATGGATCTGGCCATGAATGCGATCTTCAGAGGAGAAAATGGTGGAGGAGGCGGGAATCGAGGAGACGCAGACCGGGTGCGCGAAACCCTTTGCGAAACGCGAATTTGCCTCGCATCCGGTTAGCCACGCGCCGCATCGATCCACTCAAGCGATGCGCTCTAACCCACAACCACCCGTCATCTGAAGCTTTTATTGGTGGAGCATGCCGGGATCGAACCGGCGACCTCCGCAATGCCATTGCGGCGCTCTCCCAGCTGAGCTAATGCCCCGTCTTCACTCGCCTGCGGCGGGCCTGGGAGCCCACGGGCGGCGCAGCGATGTAGCGCGATCCCCGGCGGGTGTCAATTTCAGGCGGCAGCGCGATTCGGCGCGAGGGCGGCGTCGTACAGCGCACCCAGGCGGGCGAGGAAGGCGTCGAGAGAGAACTCCTTCTCCGCCCTCTGCCGCAGCGCCTTCCCCGCCTTGGGGGAGCGCAGCCAGGCGAGCAGCCGTTCCGCCAGCGCCGCCGCGTCCTGGCCCGGGACCGCGAGATCCTCTCCGACCAGTTCCCGCAGCGGAGAGGCGGCTGGCACGCCTGCCGCCATCGCTTCCAGGGTGGCGCAAACGCCCGGAGTCCAGGCGACGTGCGCGCGCGCCAGCAAGGCCGGCACGTCCTGCACGTGGCCCGCAAGCTCCACGCAGCCGCGCAGGCCGAGGAAAGCGATGCGCTGCTCCAGCACGGGACGCATCGGTCCCTCGCCGGCGCACACCGCCCGCACCTCCGGAATGGAAGCGCGCACCCGCGCCAGCGCCTCCAGGAAGGTGACGTGGCCGGCGCGGGCGAAGAGCGAGGCCACCGCGACGATGAGAGGCGCTGCATCCGGCGCGCGCGGCGGAAAGCGCGCCAGGTCCACTCCCGGGTGCACCACGCACACCTTGGCTGCCGGCACCCTCTCCTGGCGCACGCAGCCGTCGCGCTCCTCGCCCGTCGCGCACATCACCGCGTCCGCCGAACGGAAGGCCAGCGCGTCCGGCAGGCGGACGGGTCCGGAAAAGGTGCAGATCGCCTTCGCGCGAACCAGGCGGGCCGCGGGCACCGCCAGGATGTTCGCCCAGCGGCCATGCGCGTGGACGATGCGCGCCCCTTCGCGCGCCGCGGCCGCGGCGATGCGCGTGACGTCCGAGGCCCGGGCAGGCCAGCAGACCTGCTCCACAGACACGCGGTAGCGCGGGGGCGCGACCGCGACCCAGGGATCCGCCGCCCGGAACGGATCGACCAGCCGCAGCACCCCGATGGGCTCGTTCACACCGTCACCTGGGCCGGGGCGCGCTTCCCCCAGGCTTCGCAGCAGGTGCAGAAACCGCAGAGGGCGTAGAGGAACCAGCTCGTCGAGTAGCCGGCGAACATCTGGCAGACCAGGTAGCCGAGGAGCGCCGCGAGCACGGCGCGGGCCTCTCCGCCCAGTTCGCCGTTCCGCGCCTTCCACGCCGACCAGATGCAGACCGAGATGAAGCCCGCCAGGCCCAGGAAGCCCACCAGGCCCAGCTCGCCCAGCACTTCCAGGATCAAGTTGTGCGCCACGTAGCGGTGGCCGAACAGACGGTCCGAGTCGAGCGGCGCGTACTGGCTCCAGGCCTCGAGGAACGAGCCCTCTCCCACCCCGAGCAGCGGGTGCTCCGAGAAAGCGCGGCCCGCTACCTGCCAGGCCTGCAGGCGGCCCTCGATGGAGAGGTCCTCCGCGCCCAGGGTGGCCGTCTCGTTGCGCTCCCAGAAGCTGGCGGGCGCGAACAGCATCATGCCGGCGGCCGCCACCAGCACCGCCAAAGAGGCGATGGCCTTGCGCCGGGAGAAGAGGGCGAACGCCAGCACCGCCACCGCCAGGCCGATGGACCCGCCGCGCGAGTGGGTGGCGATGATGCCCGCGATGCAGGCGGCCGCGCCCATCGCCCCTGCGATGCGCAGCACCCAGCCGTGGCCGCGCGCGGTGGTGAGGAAGAGGAGGATGGGGATGGCCCCCACCAGCGCCATGGCGTCGTGGTTCGGGTCGGCCATCACGCCCAGCCAGCGGCCGCGGAAGCCCTCCACCAGGAGCTGATCGTGGATCCAGTTGTTGAAGGTGCCCCATCCCGGAACGATGGCGGCCAGCGCGTAGAGGGCGAGCGCCACCCGCACCCGGCGCGGGGTGTCGATGGTGTTCACCACCGCCAGGAAGAAGAGGAAGTGCTTGGCCACCTCCACCGCCCCCACCACCGAAGCGTGGGGCGCGATCGACCAGGCCGGCGAGAGCACCGCCGCGCCCACGTAGACCGCCAGCAGCGCCGACCGCCAGCCCATCCAGAGCGGACGGTTGGTGATCATCCGGCGCACGAGCAGCGCGCCCAGCGCCACCACCGAGAGGATGGCCGCGTGGTGCGTCGGCTCCAGCACCGGGAACCACTGCGCCGGCGAGAGATAGAGCTGGGCGGCGAACAGCGCGGTGGCGAAGAAGGCGATCTGCGCCACCTTCTCCGCCTGCCACCTGCGCGCCGCGACCTCGGGAACGGCCTGCAAGGTTGCGGTCTGCACGCAGGCCAACCTATGCATCGCCTGGCTGCCGCGCCGGCCCCCGGGAGCGTCCGGTAAGTGACAGCTCCGGCCGGGGAGCAATGCGCCCCGTCCGACGCAGAGGAGCCGCGCACCCCTCCGCCTGGCGCAAGCGGGCGGGCAATCGAAGAAGCGCGTGTCCGCCCGCTCGATGAACGGCCGCTGAAAGGCCACCCCGCCCGGAGAGCGGCAATTCGCGCCCCGGCCACGCTTCCCAAGCGATTGGAGCCGTGTGGCCCGCGCGACGGCGGAGGTGCCGCCGGGTAGGTGTGCGTCCCCCCAGGTCCCCGTTCACCCGAGAAACACCCTGCTCTGCGCACGGCGCCGCACACCGTTCGTGCAATAAGCGGCA
>DATIWW010000288.1:0-4094 GCA_035519175.1 Terriglobales bacterium | reverse complement strand
GTGGGTGTTGTCTCGATTAACACTCCTTCGTCGACCAACGTCAGTTCCTACGAGTACTTGGTGCGCCTGGTGTTTCCCAATAATGTAGTGGTCGAGACCACCGCGATCGAAGCGCCGTTACAGGGTCAGCACATCCAGTGTCTCATTGGTCGCGACACGCTCGCTCACGGCGTCCTGGTCTACATCGGTTACGCGAACACATTCAGCCTCAGCTTCTAGACGTATCCCGCTTGCCGGCAGGATGTCGCTTGAGGAATCTTCTCCGCTTCCATATCCTGTTGCGTCCCTCAGGAGCCTGACTATGCGCACCCTTCAGAAGGTCTGCCTCTCGGCATTCTTCTTCTTCTTTGCCTTCCCTCTCTTCGCGCAACTCTCCCCCGACCTGCAGAAGAAGATCGACGACATCGCCACCCAGACCCTGGCCGCGACCGGCGTGCCCAGCGCCTCGCTGGCCGTCGTCAAGGACGGCAAGATCGTCTACGCCCGCGCCTACGGCCATGCCCACCTCGATCCCGCCGTGGCCGCCACCCCGGAGATGCGCTACTGCATCGGCTCCATCAGCAAACAGTTCACTGCCGCCGCTATCCTGCTGCTGGCCGAGCAGGGCAAGCTCTCGCTCGACGATCCCGTCTCCAAGTTCATTCCCAACCTCACCCGCGGCAACGAGGTCACCCTGCGCGAACTGCTCTCCCACACCTCCGGCTACCAGGACTTCTGGCCGCAGGACTACGTGATGCCCATGATGCTCAAGCCGGTCACCGCGCAGCAGATCCTCGAGGGCTGGGCGCGCATCCCGCTGGACTTCGATCCCGGCACGCAGTGGCAGTATTCCAACACCAACTTCGTCATCGCCGGGCTGATCGTCGAGAAGGCCAGCGGCATGCCCTTCATGAAATTCCTCCAGCAGCACCTCTTCACCCCGCTGGGGATGAAGAGCGTGCTCACCATCGAGGAAGCGAAAGCCCTGCCCTCCGAGCCGGCCGGCTACCTGCGCTACGCGCTGGGCCCGCCGCGGCCGGCCCCCGTCGAGGGCCAGGGATGGATGTTCGCCGCCGGCGAGCTTTCCATGACCGCCTCCGACCTGGCCCGCTGGGACATCAGCCTGATCGATCAGAGCGTGCTGCGGCCCGCCTCCTACCACGAGATGGAGACCGAGGTGGAGCTCAAGAACGGCGTGGGCACGCGCTACGGTCTGGGCATCGCCGTCAACTTCGACAACGGCCAGCGCGTCCTCTCGCACGGTGGCGAGGTCTCCGGCTTCGTCGCTCAGAACGTCGTCTTTCCCGACGATCATGCCGCCATCGTGGTGCTCACCAATCTGGATGCCTCCGCCGCCGCCGGCCAGATCGCCCGCAGGATCCGCCCTCTGCTCTTTCCCGTCCAGGACAAGAACATGGAGGAGCGGCTGCAACTGGCTAAAAAGGTCTTCGCCGGGCTGCAGCACGGCCAGATCGACCGCTCGCTCTTCACCGAGAATTGCCTGAGCTACTTCACCCCGCAGGCACTCGCGGACTTCGCCTCCAGCCTGGGCCCGCTGGGCGAGCCCGCGGACTTCCGCCAGACCGCCTACAGCCTGCGCGGCGGCATGGGCTTCCGCGCCTACCTGGTGAAGTTCCAGTCGAAGAGCGTGCGCATCACCCTGCGCGACCTCCCCGACGGCGGCAAGATCGAGCAGTTCCAGGTCGCCGCCGCGGAGTGAGGACCGTGGGGCACAGCCGACTCGGCTGTGCGGTTCTTGTTCGTATCAGGGCACGGCTTCAGCCGTGCCGAACGGCGGCACCACCAGCTTTCCCGAGCGAGCCCGAAGCAATGCGAGGGCGCAGCGAGGGAAAGACTTGCAACTAGGAACGAGAAACTGGAGACTGTTTCCCATGAAGCGCGTCACTGGCATCGGCGGCATCTTCTTCAAGTCCGACAACCCGGAGCAGCTCTACGCCTGGTACGAGAAGCATCTGGGGCTGAAGCGCGACCCCCAGGCCCACGCCGTGGTCTTTCCCTGGCGCGAGGCTGAGGGCGGCGGCGAGGGCCAGACCGTCTGGTCCATCTTCCCCCGCAACAGCAAGTACTTCGAGCCCTCGCAGGCGGCTTTCATGCTGAACTACCGGGTGGAGGACCTGGACGCGATGGTCACGGCGCTGCGCGCCGAAGGCGTCCAAGTCCTGGGCCGCGAGGACGCCGACTACGGGCGCTTTGCCTGGATCATGGACCCGGAGGGCAACCGCATCGAACTCTGGGAGCCCGCCAAGAAGCAATAACAGAGTGCTGGGTAGCGATTCGGCGTACGCGCCGCGGCGCGAAGATTTGCATCCGGAGTCTGCTCGCGGCATCAGCTAGCCATGGATCCGCTGCGCACCGCCAAAGTCCGCAAGATTTTTGATAACGCCAACTTCGTCCGCGACCTGGGGATCGAGTTGACCCGCGTGCAGGAGGACGGCTGCGAGACGCGCCTGCAGTTGGCCGCGCGCCACCTCCAGCAGCACGGCCTCGTCCATGCCGGAGTCCTCGCTACCATGGCCGACCACACCGGAGGTTGCGCCGCCCGCGGCGCCGTGGGGCTGGACCAGGAGGTGCTCACGGTCGAGTTCAAGATCAATTTTCTGCGCCCGGCAGGGGGCGACCGGCTGCGCTGCTGGGGTCACGTGCTGCGCGCAGGAAAGACGCTGGCCGTGGCCGAATCCGAAATCTTCGCCGCAGCTTCCTCCGACGAGAAGCTGGTGGCCAAGGCCACTATTACCCTGGCGCTGGTGCCGGAGCAATAAGAAGCGCGCCCGCTCGGGCGCGCTCTTCTCGAAACTAGAAACTAGGAACTAGAAACGAGAAACTGAATTACGGCTTCGTCATCCTCTCCGGCTTCACGATCGCGTCAAACTCCTCGCCGGTGAGGTACCCCAGCTTCAGCGCCGCCTCCCGCAGGCTGGTGTGCTCGACGTGCGCGGTGTGCGCCACCTTGGCCGCCTTGTCGTAGCCGATCTTGGGCGTGAGCGCGGTCACCAGCATGAGCGAGTTCTTCACGTACCAGTCCACCTTGGCGCGGTCCACCTCGATGCCCTTCAGCATGTACTCCACGTAGCCGTGGCAGGCGTCGCTGAGCAGCGTCACCGAGTGCAGGAAGTTGTAGATCATCACCGGCTTGAAGACGTTGAGCTCGAAGTTGCCCTGGGAGCCGGCGAAGCCCACCGCCGCGGTGGCGCCGTGCACCTGCACGCACACCATGGTCATGGCCTCGCACTGGGTGGGGTTCACCTTGCCCGGCATGATGGAGGAGCCGGGCTCGTTCTCCGGGATGGCCAGTTCGCCCAGCCCGCAGCGCGGCCCCGAGGCCAGCCAGCGGATGTCGTTCGAGATCTTCATGAGCGAGGCCGCCAGCGTCTGCAGCGCTCCCTGCGCGAAGACGATCTCGTCGTGCGCCGAGAGCGCCGCGAACTTGTTGGGATGCGAGCGGAAGGGAAGCCCGGTCAGCTCCGCGATCTTCCTGGCCGCCCGCTCCGCGAACTCGGGGTGCGCGTTCAGCCCGGTGCCCACCGCCGTCCCACCGATGGCCAGGTCGTACAGGCCCGCCAGCGCCTGCTTCAGCCGCGCGAGGTCGCGCTCCAGCAGCGCGGCCCAGCCCCCGAACTCCTGTCCCAGGGTGAGCGGCACCGCGTCCTGCAGGTGGGTGCGCCCGATCTTGACGATGTCGGCGAATTCCTTGGCCTTGGCGGCGATGGCCTGGCGCACGCTCTCGATGGCGGGGATCAGCGCCCGCTCCACCCGCTCCGCCGCCGCAATGTGCATGGCCGCGGGGAAAGTGTCGTTCGACGACTGCGACTGGTTCACGTCGTCGTTGGGATGGATGGGCTTCTTCGAGCCCAGCACGCCCCCGGCCAGCTCGATGGCGCGGTTGGAGATGACCTCGTTCACGTTCATGTTGGTCTGCGTGCCCGAGCCCGTCTGCCAGATGCGGAGCGGGAACTGGTCGTTGAGCTTGCCCGCGATGACCTCGTCGGCCGCCTCGACGATCAGCTTGGTCTTGTCGGCGGGCAGCTTGCCCAGGTCCTGGTTGACCAGCGCGCACGCCTTCTTGAGGATGCCGAAGGCGCGGACCAGCTCCGGCG
>DATIWW010000287.1:0-2552 GCA_035519175.1 Terriglobales bacterium | reverse complement strand
CGAGTGCGGCCCCTTGAACGAGCAGAACCTGCACGACTTCCGCATGCGCTGCAAGCGCGCCCGCTACACCGCGGAGATGGGCGGAGAGACACCCCGCGTCCAGGAAGTGATCGCGCTGCTCAAGCAGATCCAGGACTCCGTGGGCGCCTGGCACGACTGGCTGGTGCTCAGCGCGCGCGCCGAGAAGCTCTTCGGCGATCACAGCGACGTTCCCTTGCTGGCCGCCCTGCGCAACGTCACCCGCGCCAAGTTCAGCGAAGCGGTGCGCGCCGCCGCTGACGCCAAGCGCCGTCTGCTCGAGCTGCAGCGCAGCCTGGAGAGCGGCGCCAAGCAGGTCTCCCGCGTCCCCGCCCGGGCTCCCCAGCGCGTCGCCGGAGCCATCGCGTAGGAGGGGGCGGAGGCCTCCAGACCTGCATCTAAGGCTAAGAGCTGAGAGCCCATGCGCCGTCTCCTCCTTCCGCTGCTGGTGCTGTGCGGAACTGCTTCTGCCGCTTATCCGCAGACGCCGGCCCCCGGCGTGGTGCATTCCTCCGTCGCGGTACTTGCCGACTCCTCCAACAGCTACGCCCTCTACTTGCCCTCGGCCTACTCACCGGCCCGGCGCTGGCCGCTGCTGCTGGTCTTCGATCCCTTCGCCCGCGGGGAGGTCGCGGTCAAGCTCTTCCAGGATGCGGCCGAGCAGTACGGCTTCCTCGTGGTGGGCAGCAACAACGTGCGCAACTTCCAGGACCCGGCAGCGGCGGTGCAACTGCTTTGGAAGGATGTGAATGAGCGCTACGCCATCGATCCACGCCGCTTCTACGTCGCCGGGCTTTCCGGCGGAGCGCGCGTGGCCTCCTCCATCGCGCTGACCTGCAAGACCTGCGTCGCCGGCGTGATCGCCAACGGGGCGGGCCTGCTGCCGAGCGCCGTCGTCCCCGGCCCGGAGGTGGCCGACTGGTTCCTGGTGGCCGGCACCACCGATTTCAATTATCCCGAGCTGCTCCGGCTGGACGAGGCGCTGGTGGCACGGCACGCCGCCGTCCGCTTCGTGGTCTATGACGGCCCGCACAATTGGATGCCCAAGGAGGTGGCTGGGCGCGCCCTGGCCTGGCTGCAGTTGCGCGCCATGGTCCGAGGGGCAGCTCCGGTAGACAAGGAGTTCCTCAACCAGCAGTTCGAAGAGCGGCTGGCCGAGGCGCAGGCGGCGCAGAAACGCGGCGACCTCCTGGCCGCGGCCCGCGCCGAGCGCGAGATCGCCGAGGACTTCCGCCCCTTCCGCGACGTAACAGAGGTGGCCGCCGCCGCTCGGTCGCTGGCCTCCTTGGAAGAGTTCCGCAAGGCGCAGAAGAACGAACAGGCGGTGCTCGATCTGCAGGACGAAGTCGCCAACCGCCTGGTCAGCCTGGTCGGCGCCATCGCCCAAGGGGCGGACGAGCCCGCCACCCTGCTCGCCCAGCTCCGCGCGGCGGTCGGTGACGCCGAGCGCGAGAAGAAGAAAGGCCCCGACCCCGCCCGCGCGCAGGCCATCGAGCGAGCCCTGGCCTCGGCCTTTTCCTATGCGGCGGAGGGCGGCCAGCAAGCCATGCTCAAGAAGGACTATCTCCCCGCCCGAGACCTGTTCCGCGCCGGCGAGGTCATCCTGCCCGACAGTGCCTGGGCCTGCTATCTGCTGGCCACCGCGGAAGCTCAATTGGGCGAAAAGAAGCAAGCCATCCAGGAGCTCAACAAGGCCATGGACCGCGGCCTCACCAACGCCAAGCTCCTCGACGATCCCGCCTTCGACCGCCTCCGCAACGAAGCAGGCTTCAAGGCGCTGGTCGCGAAGCTCTCCCAGCGGCCCGCCTCCAAGCCCAGGAGCTAGGAGTTACTCCACCTGAAACGTGAAACCTGAAACGTGAAACGTTTACAATCCTTCCGTCCATGCCCACCTTCGCCGCGGTCGACATCGGTGCCAACTCCGTCCGCCTGAAGATCGCGCGCCTGGTGCGCCGCCGCCTGCACAGGCTGCACGAGGACCGCCAGGTCACGCGCCTGGGCGCCTCCGTCTTCCGCACCGGCCTGCTCTCGCCCGACGCCATGGCGCAGACGGTGGAGGCCCTGGAGCGCTTCCGCAAGGCCACCCTGGCGCGCGGCGCCGACCAGGTCCGCGTGGTCGCCACCAGCGCCCTGCGCGACGCCCGCAACGCCCAGGCCTTCCTCGACTGGGTGCGCGCCGCCACCGGCTGGACGGTCGAGGTCATCACCGGGCTGGAAGAGGGCCGGCTCATCCATCTCGGCCTGCTCACCCTGGGCCGGCTGCGCGCCCGCCGCGTGCTGATGGTGGACCTGGGCGGCGGTTCCTGCGAGCTCACTCTTTCCGAGAAGGGGCACATCCGCCACATGTTCAGCCTGCCCCTGGGCGCGGTGCGGCTGACGGGCGAGTTCCTGGGCCACGATCCTCCCAAGAAAAAGGAGCTGGAGCGCCTGCGCGAGTACGTGGGGGAAGAGGTGGGCCGGGTGGTGCGGCGCATCGCCGCCGGCCGCCCGCAGCGGGTGGTGGCGACCTCCGGGACGGCGGCGGCGCTGGCGGC
>DATIWW010000286.1:0-3499 GCA_035519175.1 Terriglobales bacterium | reverse complement strand
GCACCCAGCGCGAGATCATCCAGGGGGAGATGGACGCGGAGCAGGCCAAGCGCGAGCTCATCGAGGCCAACCTGCGCCTGGTGGTCTCCATCGCCAAGAAGTACACCAACCGCGGGCTGCAGTTCCTCGACCTCATCCAGGAGGGCAACATCGGCCTGATGAAGGCGGTGGACAAGTTCGAGTACCGCCGCGGCTACAAGTTCTCCACCTACGCCACCTGGTGGATCCGCCAGGCCATCACCCGCGCTATCGCCGACCAGGCCCGCACCATCCGCATCCCGGTGCACATGATCGAGACCATCAACAAGCTCATCCGCACCTCCCGCCAACTGGTGCAGGAGTTGGGCCGCGAGCCCACCAGCGAGGAGATCGCCAAGCGCATGGATATCCCCGTGGCCAAGGTGCGCAAGGTGCTCAAGATCGCGCAGGAGCCCATCTCGCTGGAAACCCCCATCGGCGAGGAGGAGGACAGCCACCTGGGCGACTTCATCGAGGACCGGGGCGTGGTCTCGCCCGCCGACGCGGTCATCAACATCAACCTCAAGGAGCAAACCGCGCACGTGCTCCGCACCCTCACCGCCCGCGAGGAGAAGGTCATCAAGATGCGCTTCGGGCTGGAGGATGGCTCGGAGCACACGCTGGAGGAAGTGGGGCAGTCGTTCGCGGTGACCCGCGAGCGCATCCGCCAGATCGAGGCCAAGGCGCTGCGCAAGCTCCGCCATCCTTCGCGCTCGCGCAAGCTCCGCGCCTTCATGGACGGCGTGCAGGACTAGAGCTCCAACCCGCCACGGATTCCCACGGACCTTCCCGGGTTTATCCCGGAAGGTCCGTTTATTCTTCCCCGGCTTCCTTAAGAGGGCGTCATCCTGAGGCGCTCTAGCGCCGAAGGATCTGGCGTGGGGTGCCGGGTGGTGCGCGCCAGATCCTTCGGGGGCGAAGCCCCCTCAGGATGACGCCTTCGCATGGACGGGGCGGTTTTTCCTCCGCCGTCCACAGCAAATCCGGAATTCCCACAGCGTTTCCACCCCGGCGAAAGAGTTTGCCGTTGAGCGCCGCCGCCGGTTCAGGCACAGTGACGCGCAACGCAAGAACGGGAGCCGGTGAGGCGCTCGAAGGAGCGCGCTGCCGGGAAACGAGAGATCGGGCGCGAAGAGCCGGACGGGCACGGGGCCCGTCCCGCGGCGCGGCCCGGCAGAGGGTGGAGCGCGCGTTCTCCTTGCGGAGGCGCGCCCCAGCCCGGCTCCCGCTCACGGTGCGGCCCGCGCGGCTGGCGCGGGCCGCAATTCGTTTTTTCTTCGCCCAGTTATGGCATAATCCGGAAAGCACCTGCGATGGCCACCACCGACTACAGTCTGGACCGCGGCCTGCCGGCCAGCGTGGACGCCGAGCGCGCCATCTTGGGCGCCATCCTGCTCGACAACCTGGCCTTCCACCAGGCGGCCGAGGCGCTGCGTCCCGACGACTTCTCGCTCGACTCCCACCGCCGCATCTTCGCCCGCATGGGCGAACTCTCCGAGGCGGGCCGCGGCATCGACATCATCACCCTGAGCGAGGGCCTGGCCGCCAAGAAGGAACTGGAGGCCATCGGCGGCGTCGGCTACCTCTCTTCGCTGACCGACGGCGTACCCAAGCGCGCCAACATCGAGCACCACGTCCGCATCGTGCGCGACAAGGCCATGCTGCGCGGCTTGATCCACGCCGCCCAGGCCGCCATCGTGCAGGCCTCGGAGCAGTCGGAGCCCGCCGAGGAGATCCTGGACGCCGCCGAGAGCGCCATCTTCAAGCTCTCCGACGCCCGCCTGGGCACCCGCTTCCTGGGCGTGCGCGACATCGTCAAGGAGTCCTTCGGCTCCATCGACGCCCTCTACCAGCGCGGCCAGCGCATCACCGGCCTGGAAACCCACTACGCCGACCTGGACGGCATGACCAGCGGCCTGCAGCCCTCGGAGCTGGTCATCATCGCCGCCCGGCCTTCCATGGGCAAGACCGCCTTCGCTCTCAACATCGCCGAGAACGCCGCCGTCATGGACAAGAAGGTGGTGGGCGTCTTCTCCCTGGAAATGTCGCGCGAGGCGCTGCTGCTGCGCCTGCTGTGCTCGCAGGCGCGCGTGGACTCGCACAAGCTGCGCACCGGCTTCCTGGGCCGCGAGGACTTCGAGAAGCTGGTGGCCGCGCTGGGCGCCCTCAACGACGCTCCCATCTTTATCGACGACACCCCCGGCATCTCCCTGCACGAGATGCGGGCCAAGTGCCGCCGCCTGCAGCAGACCGAGGGCCGGCTCGATCTGGTGATCGTGGACTACCTGCAACTGATGTCGCCCAGCGGGCTGGGCGGCAAGCGCTACGAGAACCGCACCCAGGAGGTCTCGGCCATGTCGCGCGGGCTGAAGGCGCTGGCCAAGGAACTGCGCGCGCCGGTGGTGGCGCTCTCCCAGTTGAGCCGCGCTCCCGAGAGCCGCGGCGGCGACCACCGCCCCCAGCTCTCCGACCTGCGCGAGTCCGGCTCCATCGAGCAGGACGCCGACGTGGTCGCCTTCATCTTTCGCGAGGAGGTTTACAAGCCCGACGACCCCGACCTCGACGGCCTGGCCGAACTCATCATCGCCAAGCAGCGCAACGGCCCCACCGGCAAGATCGAGCTGGTCTTCCTCAAGCGCTCCACCCGCTTCGAATCGCGGGCGGTGGGCGAGTAGGGTGTAGGACGGCCGTGCTGGCCGTCCGGCGAGACGACCTCAGGTCTCCTCAGGCGGTGCGCCGCGCCGGAGAATGCTCGCCCCGGCCTTCCATCGAGAAGTGAGAATCAATCCAACGAAGAAATACAAGACGAAGTTTGTGAGTGCCGCCAGCAGAGCGACCACCAACTGAGCTGTTGTGCCGGCATTTTCCAGGCTTAGAAACGAGAACGCCGCCGGCCACGAAATGAGTAACGCAGCGTCGAGATAGTCGCGCACAGGACCAACGTGACGAGGTACTTGTAAGAACAACAGGAGAGACCACAGTACCGCGACGCCAAGACCGACAGCTCCCCACACCAGCGAAGCCTTCAGGACTGCGCGCACGACGCCTCCTCCCTGCTGCCGTATGTTACTTCGGGTGGCGCGGCCCGGGCGAGTATTGGGATGTGCCGACCCTCTTGGCGTCCCGAAGGGACGCTCGAGAGTGGCCCGGCACGAAGTGCCGGGTAGCGTCCGGATTGAGAGGCCAGTCCCGAAGGGACGGCTGAATCGCCCAGAGTACAATCCCTCCCATGGCCTACACGAAACTGCTGGTGCACTGCGTTTTTTCGACGCACGGCCGGCGCAAGTCTATCCCTCCCGCTCTCCAGCCGGACCTTTGGGCCTACATGGGTGGCATCGCTCGCAAGCATCGGTGCAAAGCCCTGGCCGTCGGCGGTGCCAGCGACCACGCCCACCTGCTCCTCTCCCTGCCCGCCGACATGCCCGTGTCGAAGGCGGTGCAAGTGATCAAGGCTGGGTCTTCCAAGTGGCTGCACGAGCAG
>DATIWW010000285.1:0-2086 GCA_035519175.1 Terriglobales bacterium | reverse complement strand
ACCTCTTCACGCCGGAGGTGAGCGGGCTGTTCCGCAGGATCATCGCCACCAGTTTCCAGGCTCCGGACGCGGCGCAGGTCCGCACCAGCCTGCGCCGCGCCGACCCCGTCCCCCCGATGCGGCTGCGGGTGAATGCCCGCTACCCGCGAGGCCTTCCCCTGCAGTCCACGCCGCCATCGTTCCTGATCGATCTTCCCCGGCTTCCCCCGGGGCTGGAGTACCGGATCGTGGGCCGCGACCTGATCCTGCTCGACGTGGACGCGGCGCTGATCGTCGACTACCTGCCGCAGGCGCTTCCGCCACCCTAGTCCGGCCCGGGCATGACCATGCGATACCGCACTCTTCTCGTTCTCCTGGGCTGTCTGGCGCTGGCCGCGGGAGCGCTGCAGTCCTCGGCGCCCAGCCAGCGGCCCGCGGACCTGCGCCTGCCGCTCACGCCCGAGTCGGTGCGCTTCGCCGTCATCGGCGACAGCGGCACGGGAACAGCGGAGCAGTACCAGGTGGCCCAGGAGATGGAAAAGTTCCGGCAGAGCGTGGGCTTCGACTTCGTGCTCATGCTGGGCGACAACATCTACGGCGGCAAGGACGCGAACAGCTTCGCCCGCAAGTTCGAGATCCCCTACAAGCCCCTGCTCGACGCGGGGGTGAAGTTCTATGCCTCGCTGGGAAACCACGACGATCCCAACGAAAGGCTCTACGCTCCTTTCAACATGGGCGGAAAGCGCTACTACAGCTTCCACCGGGGCAACGTCGCCTTTTTCGCGCTCGACAGCAACTACATGGACCGTGCCCAGCTCAAGTGGCTGGAAGACCAGTTGCAGAACTCGGGCGCGGCGTGGAAGATCTGCTATTTCCATCACCCGCTCTACTCCGAGGCCCGGGCGCACGGCTCGGACCTCGACCTGCGGGCCGCGCTTCAGCCGCTCTTCGAGAAGTACGGCGTGAACCTGGTGTTTTCCGGACACGACCACGTGTATCAGCGGCTGCAGGCCCCGGATGGCATCTACTACTTTGTGGTCGGCAACTCCGGCCAGCTCCGCTATCACGACTTGAAACGTACCCACGCTCTGGCCGCGGGATACGACACCGACCGCGACTTCCTGCTGGTCGAGATCGCGGGCGACCGCGTGTACTTCCAGACCGTCTCCCGCACCGGCCAGACGGTGGATGCCGGGGTCCTGCGGCGGCAATGAACCGCGCAGCCGGCTGCCGCCGTCCGCCCCCGGGATCCAACTCCGTCGCCGCAGGGCCTCGCCAGAGCCCGACCGCCCCTTGACGCTCTTGGGGGCCGGGAGTAGCGTTAGGCCCTTCCCGGACCCCGGGAGAGGAGCTGCCCATGAACAACCTCGCATACTCGGGCCAGGACCCGCAGAAGATCGGGTCGCAGGTCGAAGAGCTGCTGCGCAAGGAGCTGGGCCTGGGCGGGCCCATCGCCTTCGAGGTGGAGGACGCAGGCACGGCGGAGAAGAGCGTGGGTTCCATCCTGAAGGACATAGGCACGCAACTCTGGAGCGGCAGCACCACGCGCCTGCTCACGCTGCACTTCCACATTCCGCAGCCGCGCACCGCCGACCTGGACGTGCACATGAATCGCCAGGGCGTGGGCTGCTATGCGGGCTCACTTCTGTTCTCCACCGTGGTGAGCAAGAAAGTGGGCGGCGAAGTGAGTCTCGACGACAAGGGGCAGTTCGGGGGCGACGCTGCCGCGGCCGGCAGGCTCAACGCCAACAAAGACCTGTGCAAGAAGTGCGAGGCCTTCGCCGTGACCAAGGGCGGCATCAGCGGCTTCGAGGTCAAGTTGCCGGCGCGCGTCTTCCAGATCGTGCCGCACGAGCGCGGGGCGCACATCATCGCGGTGACCCTGCCCAAGTCGAAGTCCATGGGTTTCAGCGCCACCTTCAACTCCAAGGAGTTCTTCGAGATCGCAGCGCAGATCGAAGCGCTGCTGTGAGGCCCGGCATGCGCGCGCTGCTGACATGGATGGCGCTGGCGGCCTACGCCGCCGGCGGAGGCGCGTCGATCACCGCCACCGCCCATCGCCAGGTCCATTGGGGCTGGGGCTGCGGCGGCAACTGCGCCGTGAATT
>DATIWW010000284.1:0-3951 GCA_035519175.1 Terriglobales bacterium | reverse complement strand
CGACTACGACAAGCTCACCCTGGAAGTGTGGACCAACGGCTCGGTCAGCCCGGCCGACTCCATCGGCCTGGCCGCCAAGCTGCTCAAGGACCACATGAACATCTTCATCAACTTCGAGGAAGAGATCGAGGCCGCGGCCGCCGCCGACGATCGCAAGCCCGAGATCCGCAACGAGAACCTCAACCGCTCGGTGGAGGAGCTGGAACTCTCCGTGCGCAGCTACAACTGCCTGAAGAACGCCAACATCCAGACCATCGGCGAGCTGGTGCAGAAGACCGAGGCCGAGATGCTCAAGACCAAGAATTTCGGCCGCAAGTCGCTGAACGAGATCAAGGAGATCCTGTCGTCCATGGGTCTCAGCCTGGGCATGAAGATCGACGAGCACGGCAACGCGGTGCCCGGCAGCCCTTCCGTCGCCGGCATCCTGGGCGAAGGACAGTAGGAGACGACCATGCGCCACCTGAAAGCTGGCTGGAAACTCGGACGGAACACGGCGCACCGGCGCGCGCTGCTGCGCAACCTGGTGACCTCGCTCATCCTCGAGGACCGCATCGAGACCACGGTTCCCAAGGCCAAGGCCATGCGCCCGCACGTGGACAAGATGATCACTCTGGGCAAGCGCGGCAACCTGGCGGCGCGCCGCCTGGCCCTCGGCTATCTCATGACCCGGGCCGCGGTGGACCGGCTCTTCGACGTGGTGGCGCCGCGCGTCGGCGACCGCCCCGGCGGCTACACCCGCATCGTCCGCAGCGGCTGGCAGAAGGGCGACGGCGCCGACAAGGCCTTCGTCGAGCTGGTGGGCAGCGAGAAGGTGCAGGAAGAGAAGCGCCACAAGCGCGCCGAGGTCCGCGCCAAGAAAGTCGAGGAGCGCAAGAAGGCCCTGGAAGAAGCCGAGGCCCAGGCCAAGGCCGAGCAGGAAGCGGCGGCGCCGGCCGAGGAAAAGAAGGAAGAGTAGCCTCTCCCATCACCGTTTCCGGGCGCATTCCGGCCCTCCGGAGTGCGCTTTTTCTTTTGTCAAAGATCGGCCGGCCGCCCTCAGGCGGCAGGGGCGGTGCGCCGCGCCCGCCACCCGATCACCAACTGCGTGCACAGCGCGCCCGAGAAATCCAGCAGCACGTCGCGGAGGGCGCCGGTGCGCGAGAGCAGATAGGTCTGGTGGAACTCGTCCGCCGAGGCCAGCGCCAGGCACACCCCCAGCGCCAGCAGCGCCGAAGACCACCTCCACTCCTTCCGCCCGCTCTGCCCCGCGCGGTACCACAGGAAGCTCATGATCAGGTACTCGGTGAAGTGGGCGGCCTTGCGGATGGAAAAGTGGAGCAGGTAGAGATGCTCCGGGCTCAGCCGGAGGGAGAGCGCGGAGAGCAGCCACTCCAGAATGCTGCCCGTATTCTCCCAGGAAAAAGCGTTGCTGGAGGTGGAGGCGATGAGGCTCAGCCACAGCAAGGCGGGCAGCCAGTAGCGCAGGAATTTGTAGGTCGCGGACTCAGGCACGGGCCAGTGTACTTTTCCTTTACTCCAGGCGATAGTTGGGGGCCTCGCGGGTGATGATGACGTCGTGCACGTGGCTCTCGCGCAGCCCCGCTCCCGAGATGCGCACGAAGCGCGCCTTCTGCTGCAGCTCGGCGATGGTGCCGCAGCCCACGTAGCCCATGCCCGAGCGCAGCCCGCCCACCAGTTGCTGCACCATGGTGGCCAGGGGGCCGCGGTAGGGCACGCGTCCCTCGATGCCCTCGGGCACCAGCTTGGCCAGACGGTTGGCCTCGCCGTTCTCCACCAGCGCGGTGGAAGCGTCGCCGTTGCCCTCCTCCGCCGACTGCGCGTAGCGCTCGCTCGATCCCATGGCCATGGCCGAGAGCGAGCCCATGCCGCGGTAGGACTTGAAGGAGCGTCCCTGGTAGAGGATAGTCTCGCCCGGGCTCTCGTCGGTGCCGGCCAGCAGCGAGCCGATCATGACCACGCTGGCGCCGGCGGCCAGCGCCTTGGTGATGTCGCCGGAGAACTTGATGCCGCCGTCGGCGATGATCGGCACCCCCGCTTCCTTGGTGGCGCGGTAGGCCTCGGCGATGGCGGTGACCTGGGGCACGCCCGCGCCGGTCACGATGCGCGTGGTGCAGATGGAGCCCGGGCCGATGCCCACCTTGATGGCGTCGGCGCCGCACTTCACCAATTCGCAGGCGCCGTCGAAGGTGCCCACGTTGCCGGCCATCAGCTCCACCTCGGGGAGCTTGGCCTTCACCGCCTGGATGGCCTCCAGCACGCGGGTGGAGTGGCCGTGGGCGCTGTCGATGGCCAGCACGTCCACCTTGGCCTTCACCATCTCCTGGGCGCGCTCCAGGAAGTCGCCGGTGGCCCCGATGGCCGCGCCCACCCGCAGCCGCCCGTGCGAGTCCTTGCAGGCGCTGGGATACTTCAGCTTCTTCTGGATGTCCTTGACCGTGATCAGCCCCTTGAGGTTGTAGTTCTTGTCCACCACCAGTAGCTTCTCCACCCGGTGCTTGTGCAGGATGGCCTCGGCGTCCTCCAGCGTCGTGCCCACGGGCACGGTGATGAGGTTCTCCTTGGTCATGACCTTGGCGATGGGGATGTCGGTGCGGGTCTCGAACCTCAGGTCGCGGTTGGTGAGGATGCCCACCAGCTTCTTGTTCTTGGTGATGGGGACGCCGGAGATGCGGTACTTGCGCATCACCTCCATGGCGTCGGCGATCTTGTCCTCGGGCGACATGGTGATGGGATCCACGATCATGCCGCTCTCCGAGCGCTTCACCTTGTCCACCTCGGCGGTCTGCTGCTCGATGGAGAGGTTGCGGTGGACGATGCCCAACCCGCCCTGCTGGGCGATGGCGATGGCCATGGGGGCCTCGGTCACCGTGTCCATGGCGGCGCTGACCACCGGGATGTTGAGGGTGATGGTGCGGGTGAGGCGGGTGCGCGTGTCCACGGTGGCGGGCACCACGTCGCTGCGCGCCGGCAGCAGCAGCACGTCGTCGAAAGTCAGGGCTTCGGGGACAGGGAAGTGGATCATGACTGGGAACTCGCGATGGGTGGGATGGCCATTCGGTATTTTAGCATTCGGCACCTCGAACAGAGGTCAGACGTCGGACGTCAGCAGGTCCCAAAGAAACATCCCGATGCCCGCGCAGCGGGAGAGGGAGCCCGATCGCCACACAAATGCTTCCAGGCGTCATGCTGAGCGGCCCTCCGGGCCGCGAAGCACCTCGCGGGCAGCACCGGGATCTCCTTTCTCCCCGGCGGCAGGGTCGGCGGCTTGCGGCTTTCGGTCGTCGGGGGAAGAGGCCGTCGGCCCACGGTCGTCGGTCGTCGGCGAATCGCCGTCGGCTGCCGGCTCTCGGTCGTCGGCCAAGGAGGCCTCATCCAGGCCCAGTTCGCGGAAGAGGATCTCGGCCAACGAGGGATCGGGCTCGGCGGCGGCGGCCTGGGCCTCGCGCCCCTGGGCGTCGTGTTCCTCGGCCAGGCGCTTGAGGTTGGCGCTGGCGGTCTGCAAGGCGTAGAGCAGCAGCGCGCAGGTCTTGGTGTCGAGGGCCTTGTCCTGCAGGGCGCGCACCACCTGGGTGAGGGCGAACTGCACGGCGGTGGCGTCTTCCAGCAGAGGCAGTTCGTAGTTGGGGCGGGCGGGGCGGCGGGCGCGGGAGTGGAAGTAGCAGAGGCGGCGCCCGGCGTGGGCAGGCGAGCCGCAGGGGCGTCCGCTGAGGTGGATGTGGGCGCAGCGCTGGGCGGCGTTGGCGTAGGCGATGCGTTGGCGGGCTGTCACGGATACCCCCTCCCCCCCACCTGGGTCGTCAAAAGAATCAATCACTTACAGACCGAGATCCGTTGCGATCCGTCGATCTAAAGGACTTACACGCAAAATCCGTCCGGCAAAGGAGTTAGGCGCGAGAGACACTCGCCCCCGCAGGGGAGGGTCTGCTCCTCGGCGAGCGTGGGGATGCAGGG
>DATIWW010000283.1:0-2054 GCA_035519175.1 Terriglobales bacterium | reverse complement strand
GAACTCGGAGTCTCGCCGCGCACCGTCAAGATCTGGCGCGATGCGGGCCTGCTGCGCGCGGAGCGTTACAACGACAAGGGGGAATGTCTCTACGCCAGAATCGACGGGGCAGCACCTCGCAAACAGCAGGGGAAGAAGCTGTCGGATCGCAGGCTTGAACAGCAGGTCCTGTCGGATTGAACGGAGGAGGTGCAGTGTGAATCGTCGTCCTTCTGCCATGGGCGGCGGAAGCCGGTCCTGACGGGCTCGACGCTCATGGACCGGAGCGTGGAGGCGACCTCGGCGCTGAAGCTCCTGGCGCGGGCGAAGAGCACAGGTACCTGGGCACGTTGTCGAGGGGGAAGGCCTCTCGACTGCTGGACGACCCAGGCTGCAGTCGGGTTCGGCGTCACGCCAAACCAGGCCACCTCCCGGCGGTGGCCGATGACGAAGAGGGCATACAAAACGCGGAAGGTGGCCGTGGGGGCGGTGAAAAGGTCCATGGCGGCGATGCCCTGGCGATGGTTCTTCAGGAACGTCATCCAGCTCCGGCCGGACCTGGGTGGGTGTGGAAGGGAGCGCAGGTAGCGAGAGACGCTGCGCTCCGAGATCTCGATGTCGAGCCGCAAAAGCTCGCCGTGGATCCGGGTCGCGCCCCATCCGTTCTCGAGGGCCATCCGGCGGGTGGCGTTGCGACCTCGGGACGCAGGGGAGGGCGGCCGGGCGTACGGGTTCGCCGCGAGAGACGAGTCCAGTAGAGGCGGCATCCCGCTCGGCGGAGCCTCAAGTACGAGGAAGTCGATGGACTCAGTTCAACCCACTTGTCCACTGGATCGGGCCAGGCGCATCCGCCTTGTCCGCATAGACACTCGAGGGGGTGGTGCAGTACAAACCGAGTCGAGCAGAGCCCTACCTTACCGAGGCCCCGAAGTTGTCCAACGATGGGGGTCCACCTCACCCGTCGGTGCGCAGATCGCTATGGACGCCAGCACGGCCGTCGGTCCCGCCCTGCTCGTCGGCTGTCTCGCGATGCTCGTGGCCTTCATCATCGCCATCCTGTGACGCAGCCTCACCGCCTCGGCCACGCCGCAAGCAGGAGCAGCTCCCACCCGCCCGGCCAGCGCTGCTCGCCTGGACCGGATAGACGCACCCTTCGTGCGGTATACTCAATGATCGAGGCTAGGCTGTGCTGAGGCTCCGCAAGCTACGGCAGGTACGCACATGGCGTGGGTGAAGTGGTTTGGTAAGGGCAAGAAAGCCTCCAGGAAGGCGCTCCCGCCACGCCCAAACTCACAGCGGGCTCGGCCGTTGGAACGGCCCGAAGAGATTCCCATCGAAGTGGAACAGCTCCCTCTGGCCTGGCGCGCGGCCGTCGGCCACCTGGTGGTTACCGTCAAGAAGCCGATCCGCATGGGACGGCGGGCAGAGGTCAAGGTGTCGGGCCCCGGCAGCGTCATGGCACCGCTAACTGGCACGGTCATCGATGTGCAGCCAATCGGGAATGAATTCAGTGTTGAGATCAAGGTGGATGAAGATCAGCGCGCCGCACTGAAGCGCATCCTGAAATACTTGCAAACAGGTGTTGACCTGCCCAAGACGCGCGCTTCGCGCTACCGGTTGACGCTCCCTGCGGTTGTCTCGTCGCAAGAACGCAACACGTATATGACTACGTTCTCGGTCTCCCGCGGGGGATGTGGCCTCGCCTGGAGTGGGGCACCGCCGCGGCTCGGCAGCGTCTTGCAGGTGCGCCTAGGGAGCGGGAAGGCTTCGGCCTCGCTCCGGGCGACGGTTTGCTGGGTCAAGGAGCATGCCGGCAGGCAAACGGTTGGGGTTCGGTTCGTGCCAGGACAAGAGGCCGCCTTGATGGCGTTTATCGTCAAGGAGGCGAATGCCCGGGCGGAGCAGCCCAAGTAACCCTGACGCCGCAGCGTATTGGCGTTCATTCCCGGCGGCTGCCCTCTAGGCTCGGCCGGCGCAGCGCCGCGACACACCCTAGGGGCCGCTTGGTGTCATCGGCGGGCGCTGGAAGGGCGTGGTGTTGTACTGGCTGCTGAAGGGCACGCACCGCTTCGGGG
>DATIWW010000282.1:0-5204 GCA_035519175.1 Terriglobales bacterium | reverse complement strand
CCGCCTGGTGGCCAAGGTGGCCAGCGACCAGGCCAAGCCCAACGGCGTGCTCTGGGTGCTGCCCGGGCAGGAGCAGAGCTTCCTGGCGCCGCTCGAGGTCCGCAAGATCCCCGGCGTGGGTAAGGTCATGGAGAAGCACCTGCACGACTTGGGGGTGCGCACCGTCGCCGACCTCGCCCGCCTCGACGAAAACCTGCTGGAAGAGCGCTTCGGCAAGTGGGGAATGGCGCTGGCCGGCAAGGCCCACGGTCTCGACGCGGGCGGCTGGTTCGACGCTCCCGTGGGTGCGGGCGAGGCGCCCAAGTCCATCAGCCACGAGCACACCTTCTCCCACGACACCGCCGACCCGGAGGTGCTCGAGGCCACGCTCGCCCGCCTCTCCCAGATGGTGGCGCGCCGCCTGCGCGAGCATGGTCTGCACGCCGCCAACCTCTCCCTCAAGCTGCGCTATGCCGACTTCTCCACCCTCACCCGCGCCCGCACGCTGGAGGACGCCACCCAGCTCGATCCCGAGATCCTCGACTGCGTGCGCGCGCTCTTCCGAGCCAACTGGAAGCCCGGCGCCGCCGTGCGCCTGCTGGGAGTACGCGCCGCCGACTTCACCCGGAAGGAAGGCCAGCTCGGCTTGCTCGAGGCCTCCAAGCACCAGCGCTGGCAGCAGGCCCTGGCCGCCGCCGACCGCCTGCGCGACAAGTTCGGCGAGTCCGCCGTGTCGCTGGGCAGCGGTCTCAAGCAGCGGTTCCGCGAGCGCACCCACGAGAACCCCGCCTCGCTCCCCGGCAAGAAGCCCAAAAAGTAGGGGAACTTCGTCCCTCCGGCTTACGTTCTACCTTCCAGCCCGTCTATTGGGGTAAACCACCAAAGGATGGCCCCATGCGAATCCTGCGCGCAACCCTTCTGCTGGCCGGCCTGCTGCTGCTGCCCATGCTGGCCTGGGCCGGCGACTCCTCCTCCGACAACCCCTTCCACTGGACCGGCAAGCTCCAGCCCAACCAGTGGGTGCGCATCAAGAACGTGAACGGCGAGATCCGTGCCGAAGGCGTGGCCGGCGACCAGGTGGAGATCACCGCCACCAAGAGCGGCCCCGACGCCGACCAAGTGAAGATCGAGGTCGTCCAGGATTCCGATGGGGTCACGCTCTGTGCCATCTATCCCAGCGGCTGGGGTGAAGAGAACCACTGCTCCAGCGGGCACGGCTGGCACAACAACACTCGCGGCAAGACCCACGCGCGCGTGGACTTCACCGTGCGCCTGCCCCGCAACCTGCTCTTCGACGCCCAGAACGTCTCCGGCAGCGTGGAGGCCGAGCACCTGGGCCGCCGCGCCCTGGTCAGCAGCGTGAACGGCGCGGTGCGCGTCTCCACCGCCGAGTGGGCCGAGGCCACCACCGTGAACGGCTCCGTCACCGCCCGCTTCGGCTCCTCCGACTGGCCCGACACCCTCAAGCTGGCCTCGGTCAACGGCGCCATCGACCTCGAGGTCCCCGCCGATTTCAGCGCCGAGGTCAGCTTCAGCTCCGTCAACGGCCGCTTCGAGACCGACTTCCCCCTCACTGTCTCGGGCAGCCTCGGCGGTCGCCACCTCACCGGCACCATCGGCTCCGGCGGCCGCCGCCTCCAGCTGGAGACCGTCAACGGCAACGTCAGCCTGCGCAAGCGCGCCATGAACTGACGAAGGAAGAAGCCGCCCGCACCCCAGCCCAGGGCCCAGGGACGAGTGCCCCGCGCTCCTGGAAACGGGAAACTAGAAACGAGAAACTAGAAACTCATTTCTTGATCACTCCGCAGGCGATGCGGTCGCCGGCGTTGCCCGCGGGATCGGTCTTCATGTCGTCGGCCTTGGCGTGTACCACCAGCGCGGTGCCGCCGTTCGCGAACAGCGAGTCCTCGCGCTCTCCCAGGCTCACGCGGTTGTTGTGGACGGTGGCCTTGGCGTTGCCCTTGGTGTCCACCCGGATGTTGGGCATGTCGCCGGCGTGCGGCCCTTGCGGGTTCATCAGCCCGTGCTTCATGTGGGCGGGATTGAAGTGCGGCCCCGCGCTCTTGAAATCCGGCCCTTCGCACATCGCGTTCTGATGGATGTGCAGCGCGTGCTCGCCCGGCGTCAGCCCGTGCAGCCGCAGCTTGATGGTCACCCCGTGGTCGCTCGGCCCCGCGCCCCCGCTGATCTCCGCCGTGCCCACGCTCTGCCCCTGCGCGTCCTTCAGCTCGGTAGTGACCGTGATCTTTTTGCCCCAGGCCGCGCCCGCGGCCAGCAGCAGCACTACTCCCAGCAGCATCCCTTTGCGCATGACTCCCTCCTTTCGAACCGGCGGAGAGTGTACCGCAAGCGGGGGAAGGAGTACCGAGTCGTCGAGCGCCGGGTTGCACCGGCCCCGCTGACTCCTGACTACTGTTCCTGAGTACTGCTCTTGACGAAGGCGGCGACCTCTTCCCAATTCCACTCCACCACCCGCCGTCCCGCCAGTTCCTGAGGGACGGTGGGGCGGCGCTCGCCGTGGATGTATACCCCCATCATGGGCAGGCGGGCCGCGCGCGCGCATTGCATCTCCCAGCGGGCGCCGGGAGCGGTCAGGGTGCGCCAGCTCAGCAGCGCGATCATGGCGTCGCAGCCCTCCACCGCGCGCCGCGTCTGCCTCTTCCAGGCCTCGTCCGCGGCCCGCTTGGGGGTCATGTCCACGAACTCGATGGGCAATTGCTGCTGGCGGGCGGGGGTGACCAGGAACTCGCGGTAGGGTTTGTCCTCTTCGGCGAAGCTCAGAAAGATGCGGCGGGCCATGGGGGCCCTCCTCTCGGGGGATGACCGTCTCAGCTCAGGCTACCAGCGCCGGCGCCGTGTCAAGCGAAAACCGTGCTCCCGTTGCGGATTCGGAACATAGAGGCGCGCCGCCCGGCCCCGGGTTGCCTGGCCGCACTGCCTCTCTCTTGCGGAGAAACCCCGTCCCCGCAGGATAGTTGTTCTCTGAGTACCGAGTACTGAGTACCGAGTACTCGCTCTTCCGATCGTTTGTCATCCCGAGCGCAGCGAGGGATCTGCACTTCGATCACCCGATCCCCTACTTCCGCGCCAGGACCACGTGCTCCGGAGACGCGGCCAGGGCGTGCAGTTCGCACGAGGCAAAGCCGGCCTGGCGCGCCATGGCCTCCAGCTCGGCGTAGGTATAGGCGTCGCCCTTCTCGGTGCTTCCCAGCATCATCATGGCAAACGCCGCCGGCACCGGCGGCGTCACCCGGTCGTCGTTGGGGACGAACTCCAGCACCACCGCCCGCCCTCCCGGCTTGAGCGCCGCGTGCACCTTCTTCAGCAGGCCGACGTTGGTGGGCACGTCGAAGTGGTGCAGGAAGTTGGTGAGCAGGGCCACGTCGTAGCCGGAGCCGAAGTCCACCTCGAAGGCGGAGCCCGGGCGGGTGAAGTAGCGGCCCTCCAGGCCGGCGCGGTGCGCGTTCTCCAGCGCCACCTCCAGGACGTTGCGCCAGTCCACCGCCGTCACCTCCGCCTGCTTGTTCTGGTGGGCCAGGGTGATGCCGAAGGCGCCGTGGCCGGCGGCGATGTCGAGCACCTTGCACGGCCCGCTCTCGGCGGCGCGCAGGATGGCCGCGATGTTCTGCGCCGCCGGCATCATCAGCGGGGCCATGCCGCGGGCGAACTCCACCCACATAGGGTGCTCGGCGGCGGTGGAAGTCTGCTCCGGCGCCGCGCCTCCGCGCCGCACCGTCTCGGTCAGCACCCAGTAGCGCTGCTGCAGCTCCGGCTCACCCAGGAACCGGGCGATCGAGCCCAGGTAGTAGGGCGAGCGGCGGTCCAGGAAGAGCGCCGAATCCGCCGCCAGCTTGTAGCGGCCGCCCTGCTTGGCGTCCTTGGCGTCTTTTTCCAGGAAGCCCAGGATGGTGAGGAAGTCGCACAGGATGCGGACCCCGCGCTCGGCGGCGCCGGCCTTGCCGGCCAGCGCGGCCGCGGTGTCGGCGCCCTCGCCGATGGCGGTGAACAGGTCGAGTTCGATGGCCGTCTTCAGCGCCGCCGTGCGCTGGTAGGCCTGGAAGGTCTCGAAGATGCGGACGGGCGTGGGCTGCGGGGCGTTGCTCATGGGGCGGGCTCCTGGGACAGTTTCTGGTTTCTCGTTTCCAGTCTCTAGCGTGGCACGGCTGTGCCGGCCGTCCGGGCGGGAGGCACGCCCACCCTACATCGAATGACAACGGGCGGAATGAATTCCGCCTCTACACGAGCTTGGCTGACGTCTGAGGTCTGACGTCCGTCGTCTATTCCTGAACGCTGACCACCTGCAACACTTCTTCGACGGTCGTCAGGCCTTCCGTGAGCAGCCAGGCGGCGTACTTCTTCAGGTCCCACATGCCTTCCTGGAGGGCGGCGGAGTTGATGTCCTCGGTGATGGCGCCCTTGGCCACCATCTGGCGGAGGCGCGCGTTCATCTTCATGACCTCGTAGATGCCGACGCGGCCGCGCAGGCCTTTGCCGTTGCACTCGCCGCAGCCCCGCCCCTTGTAGAGGGTGGCGCCCTTGGGCAGGCCCATGAAGTCGCAGGTGGCGTCGTCGGCGGGGTAAGGCTCCTTGCAGCTCTGGCAGAGGCGACGGGCCAGCCGCTGCGCCATCACCCCGATGGTGGAGGAGGAGATCAAGAAGGGCTCGATGCCCATCTCGGTGAGGCGGGTGAAGGCGCCGGCGGCGTTGTTGGTGTGCAGGGTGGTGAAGACCAAGTGGCCGGTGAGGGCGGCCTCGACGGCGATGTGGGCGGTCTCCTTGTCGCGGGTCTCGCCCACCAGGATGACGTCGGGGTCCTGGCGCAGGAAGGCGCGCAGGATGCGCGCGAAGTCCAGCCCGATGTCCTTGTTGGCCTGGATCTGGACCACGCCGGCGAGGTCGTACTCGATGGGATCTTCGGCGGTGGAGATGTTGATGCCGGGATCGTTGATCTCGGCCAGCGCGGAGTAGAGCGTGGTGGTCTTGCCCGAGCCGGTGGGCCCGGTGACGTACAGGATGCCGTAGGGCTGGTTGATGAGTTCGCGCACCAGCTTGAGGCTGGGTTCGTGGGCGATGACCTTATCCAGCCCCAGCATGGTGTTGGATTTGTCCAGGATGCGCATGCAGATCTTCTCGCCCCACTTGCCGGGCACGGTGGAGACGCGGAAGTCGATGGGCTTGCCCTCCATGTTGACGGAGATGCGGCCGTCCTGGGGCAGGCGCTTCTC
>DATIWW010000281.1:0-5921 GCA_035519175.1 Terriglobales bacterium | reverse complement strand
CATGCTGGAGATGGCCTTCAACTGCAGCTTGCCGCTCTGCTCCAGCGCGATGCAGGCGCGCTCGTAGGGAATGACGGCGCTGGGCCCGGTGACGATGGCCTGCATCACCCGCTCCAGGTTCAGGGTGGAGGTGATTTCGCGGCTGACCTGCACCAGGGTCTCCAGGATCTCGACCTTGCGCTCGGCCAGCAGCAGGCTGGCGTTGTGCAGCGCTCCCGCGGCGGCCTCGGTGACATTCTGCAGCAGGAAGAGGTCGTCTTCGTCGAAGGGCTGGCCGTCCATGCGGTTGACGGCTTCCGCCACCCCCACCACCGCGCCCCCGTGCACCACCGGGGTCGCCATGAGCGAGAAGACCGCACCCTCCGCGCCCTCCTCCAGGCCGGCGTTGCGCTTCGCCAGGCGCTCGTCGCCGGGCTCGTTGATGGCCAGCGCCTCGCCGCTTTCCGAGACCTCCCAGACCGCGCCCCCGCCCGCCTTCAGGGTAGCGCCCGGTTCCGCGGTCACGTCGGTGCCCGCCTGGCTGGCCAACAGCAGGCTGTCACCCTGCACCAGCCACAGGTTCACCGCCTGCGTGTCCAGCAATTCACGGAACTTGGCGGTGATGATGGGCAGCAGCTCGTCCATCTCCAGGGTGGAATTGAAGACCTTCTCCAGGTCATAGAGCTGGGTCACGCGGGAGATGGACTCCAGGCTGGTGTTGCGTTCGGCCTCGTAGGCCATGCCGGCGGCCAGGCCCATGGCCGCCAGGCGCGCCAGCTCGCCCAGCCCCGACAGCACCTCGGGCGCCATGGGGGCCGTGAAGCTGAGCAGCTCCAGGGCGCCCACCAGGTCGGCGTCGATGAGCAGCGGGACGGCCGCCAGCGAGACCAGGGTGCGGCGGATGTTGAGGTGAGCGTAGGCTTCGCGGGCCAGCTCGCTGCCGGCAAACAGCATGGCCTGGCGCTTGGCTCCCATCATCCCCAGGGTGCCGAAGTCGAACTCGATGGCCGCGTCGGAGAAGGCCACCTCGCCGTCGGTGGCGCGTGGCACCCACAGCCCGCTCTCGTCGACCGTATACACCACCACCGCGCCGCCGGGGACGAACTGGGCGGCCTGCTCGGCGATCAGGCGGGCACGCGGCGCCACCTCACTGGATGAGAGCAGCGCGGCGGCCAGCTCCGCGTAGGAGATCGCGGGACTGCGGGTTGCCATAGAGACCGCTCCTGAGCAGCGGTGGTCGACTCGCAAGGGGGCTGGGAGGCGCGACCCTTGCAAATTCCCGACGCTTCCTCTAACGTGTGCGCGCACTCTAACAAACGGCTTTCCGGGTGTCAAACCCGGCCCCAGGCCTGGAGGCAGCGTGGACATCAGCGTTCTCAAGCACGGTGACGTGCAGGCCATCAAACTGCGCGGGGACCTCAAAATCGGTCCTCCCGTGGATGTGTTCCGCCAGACCGTCGAAGAGCTCCTGAACGGCGGCGACTCCCGCCTGGTGATCGACCTGCAGGAGGTCCCCATGGTCGACTCCAGCGGCATCGGGGTGCTGGTGCGCTCGCTCACCTCCGCCAAGTCGCGCGGCGGCGACCTGCGTCTGGTAAATCCCTCGCGCCTGGCGGTTCAGACCCTGAAGATCGTCGGCCTACTCAAGCTCTTCCAGGTCTTCGAGAATGAGCAAGAAGCGCTCGCGTCCTTCCAGTAGGAAGCGGCGGGCGGCTTCGGGGCGGACCCGCCCGCGCCGCACCGCCTCACCTCGGCCCCCGGTCACCACCGCGGTCTTCGATCTCGACGACACCCTCTACGACTGTTATGGGCAGCGGGTGCTGGCCGCGCATCGCCACGCCGCCCAAGCCATGGTGCGCGCCGGCCTGCCCGCTGCCCCGGAGCGGGTGCTGCGCTTGCGCCTTCGCCTCTTCCGCAGAGACCCGCGCATCTCCCGCATCGACCCGGAGGTCTGCCGCCGCTTCCGCGTTGTGCATCCCGCGAAGATCCTGCGGGCCGCGCGCCAGGCCTTTTTCACGCTGCCGGTAGGCAAACTCAAGCTGTTTCCCGCCAGCCTGCGAGTGCTGCGCACGCTGCATCAGGCGGGCGTGCGCGTCTTCATCGTCAGCTTCGGCGACCCCTTCACCCAGCACGCCAAGGTGCGTGCCCTGGGCCTGCACCGCGAGCCGTCGGTGGAGCGCATCTTCTACGCCGACACCGCCCACCTGGTGACCAAGGAGGGCGTTTTCCGCTCCTTGCTGCGCCACGTGGAGCCCGACCCCAGGAAGATCCTGGTGGTGGGCGACCGGCCCTCCAGCGAGATCCGTGCCGGCAAGCTCCTGGGCATGCGGACCGCCCGTTTGCTGCACGGCGAGTTCCTCGGCCTCAAGCCCGCAGGGTCGGAGGAGAAAGCCGATTTCACCTTGCGCGACATCGCCGGCGTCCTGCGCCTGCCTCTCCGCTTTGGAAAGCCTGATTAACCACAGAGGACACAGAGGACACGGAGGAATCACAGCCTCACCTGGCGTCATCCTGAGGAGCTCTAGCTCCGAAGGATCTCGCGCGCAGCAGACCGAGCTGATATCACGAGGATTCTAGAAACCAGAAACGAGAAGCCAGAAACTGCGCCCCGGGGCAGGGAAGCGCCGGCTGCGCTATACTTTTCTGCGAAATGGCGGACACGCAGAAGACCTTTTACCTCGAGACCTTCGGCTGCCAGATGAACGTCCACGACTCCGAGAAAGTCGTCGGCACGCTGCTGGCCGAGGGCTACCGGCAGGTGGAGAGCGTCGAGGATGCCGGCCTCATCCTTTACAACACCTGCTCCATCCGCGACAAGGCGGAACAGAAGGTCTTCCACCGCCTGGCCGACTTCCGCAAGCTGCAGGCCCAGGGCAAGAGGTTCGGGGTGCTGGGCTGCGTGGCCCAGCAGGAGGGCGAGAGGATCTTCGAGCGCGCCCCCCACGTCTCGCTGGTCTGCGGCTCCGCCTCCTACCGCAACCTCTCCCAGATGCTGGTGCAGATCGAGGCGGGCAAGCGCGCCACCGGCCTGGACGACCGCCAGACCGACGAGACCTTCGAGACCGAGTTCACCGCCCGCTCCAATCCCCACCGCGGCTACATCACCATCATCGAGGGTTGCGACAAGTTCTGCGCCTTTTGCGTGGTGCCGTACACCCGCGGCAAGGAGCGCAGCCGCACCTCCGCCTCCGTGCTGGAGGAAGCCCGCCGCATGACCGAGGCCGGATTCACCGAGATCCAGCTCCTGGGCCAGAACGTGAATTCTTATAACGACCCCTCGGGCAAGATGAGCTTCGCCGAGCTGCTGGCGGCGGTGGGGGAGGTGGCCGGCATCCGCCGCGTCCGCTTCACCACCTCGCACCCGCGCGACTTCACCCGCGAGATCGTCGCGGCCATCGACGCCGTGCCTGCGCTGTGCGATCACGTCCACCTGCCGGTGCAGAGCGGATCGTCGCGCGTGCTCGCGACCATGGCCCGCGAGTACACCCGCGAGCAGTACCTGGAGCGCATCACGTGGACCCAGTCCGCTCGCCGCGATATCTCCGTCACCACCGACCTCATCGTGGGCTTCCCCGGCGAGAGCGAGGCTGAGTTCGAGGAGACCCTCTCCCTGGTGGAGGAGGTGGGCTACGACGGCGCTTTCGCCTTCAAGTACTCGCCCCGGCCCAACACCCCCGCCCGGGAGATGCCCGACAGCATCCCGGAGAGCGAGAAAGCGCGCCGTCTGGCTGCCCTGCAGGAGCGGCAGCGGGGGGTCTCCACCCGTCGCAATGCGCGGCACGTGGGCGAGATCCTTGAAGTGATGGTTGAAGGGAAGAACGAGGCCCGCGGGCAGTGGTTCGGCCGCACCACGCAGAACAAGGTGCTGAACTTTACCGTCCCCTCCGGCATCCAACCCTCCCTAGGGGGTTACTTGAGGGTGCGCGTGACCCAGAGTTTTCCCAACAGCCTGGCGGGAGAAGTGGTAGGCTAGGCCGCAGTCGGCCGGCAGGAGGGGCCCCACGATGGAAGTCGAGATGAAGATCCGCGGACTGATGATGGATCCAGTCACCAACATGCCCATCGTGATCCTCAAGGACGTCAGCGGCGACGCTGTGCTGCCCATCTGGGTGGGCATCTACGAGGCCAACGCCATCGCCCTGGAGATCGAGAAGGTCGCCACCCCGCGCCCCATGACCCACGACCTCATCAAGAACCTGCTGGTCGGGCTCGACACCCACGTGCACAAGGTGGTGGTCAGCGAACTGCGCGACGACACCTTTTTCGCCGTCATCTGGCTGGAGCGCGAGGGCCGGGTCATCAGCGTAGACTCCCGCCCCTCCGACGCCCTCGCCCTGGCCCTGCGCCTCGACTGCCCCATCTTCGTCGAAGACCAGGTGCTGAAATCCTCCAAGCAGGCCAGCACCTCCGCCGACCGCGTCTCCGGCGAGGAACTGCGCAAGTGGCTGGAGGGCCTCAACGACGAAGATCTGGGCAGATACAAAATGTAGTCGGGAGTCAGGAGTCAGTAATCAGGCGCATCTCGATCGCTGGCGCTGGCTTCTGACTCCTGACCCCTGACTCCTGATAACCTCTTGCCGATGCCTGACCCTTCGAGTCAGCTCCAATCCCTGGTCGACGCCGGCTTCCAGCTCGAGACCTTCGAGCGCTATCCCAAGGCGGTGGGCGCGGTGCGCGACGGCGGCATCGCCCTGCTCGAGGTCCACGCCGACGGCCTGCGCCTGGTCCAATCGGGCTGGCGCATGGGCGAGGTCATGGGCTTGCTGGTCGAACGGAACGGCCTCCAGGTCTTCCAATACAAGTCAGAGACGGTCGAGGCGACCCCCGAGCGGCTGGCTGCGCTTGGAAGCCTGCGGAAAGATGTGGAGACGCTGCTGGCCGCACCTTGAGGCGTAAGCGCGGCAGGGAAGGCGCTACTCCTGCGAGTGTCTGCGGGGATGCCCGCCATGCTCTGCCTTGTGCTCGGACGGCTTCCCCTCGCCCAGGTGGCGGCGATAGACGTGGTGAGTCAGGTCTTCCAGGTGCGTGAGCCCGGAGCGATGCCGTGCCTGCTTGCGCCGGTCGCTGCCGCGGTGGTGCTTCCGTCGATCGGTCATACTCTTATAGATGCAAGCATAGCAGGGAGGGCTGCCGCAGGGCCCTTATCCTGCCGCAGGTTACCGTCATTAACATAATATCCGTTATCGGACATATCTAGTAGGCCGCGTCCCGTCCACCACTTACAGTCAGGACCACTTTGGGCTGGAAGAGGGTGCCCGCTACCCTGCTGGCGATGGCGATCAACTCCGCCTGGCCGTGGAAGACCTTCACCAGCCGCGCCTTCGACATCTCCGGCAGGTTGACTGCCGCCCCGTGGCAGATCCTGCCGACGGCCTCCTCGGTTGCCGTCACAGCCGGCAACTCGGGCAGGAGCTTCCGCGGATGCACCCAAAGGCTCTCCAACGCCCCCGCCGCCACCGCTTCCTGTACCTGCTTCAGGGTGCGGGCCTCCTCCAGTCCGAACTCCGCCACCCGCGTGCGCCGCAGGCTCGACAAGTGGGCCCCTACTCCCAGGGCCTGCCCCATGTCGTGGGCCACCGAACGCAGATATGTGCCGGGGGCCACGCGCGCCCGGAAACAGGCGCGAGCGCCCTCCACTCCCAGGATCTCCAGTTCCCGGATCTCCACCTGCACCGGGCGCAGCGGCACTTCCTTTTTCTTGCGCGCCAGTTTGTAAGCGGGGACGCCGGCGATCTTCTTGGCCGAGAACGGAGGCGGCATCTGCTCGATGGGTCCGAGGAAGTTGGCCGCAATCGCCCGCACGTCCTCCAAGGAGAGGTGGGTTTCCCGAATCGGTCCTACGGGCTCGCCCTCCGCGTCGTAGGTGTCGGTCGCGAAGCCGAAGCGGATTTCTCCCTCGTACGACTTTTCCGCCGTGGTATAAAACTGGGCTAGGCGCGTCA
>DATIWW010000280.1:0-2393 GCA_035519175.1 Terriglobales bacterium | reverse complement strand
GCAAGGAATTGGAGACCCCGCTGCTGCAGGAGATCGGCCGCATCCTGCTGGTCATCCTGATCGTCTACGCGGTGCTGCGCTTCCAGGACCTCTACCGCCGCGACGTGCTGCGCCTCGCCTTCCAGCCCCGCTACGAGACCTGGTTCTTCTGGCTGGAGATCGCGCTCGCCCTGGCTCTCCCCATCGCGCTGCTGCTGGTGCCGCGGGTGCGCCGCAGCCCGCGCGGCATCTACGTGGCTTCGGTGCTGGTGGTGCTGGGCTTCATCACCAACCGGCTGAACGTGAGCCTCACCGGCATGGAAGCCTCCGCCGGCGTCCGCTACTTCCCCAAGTGGACGGAAGTCGCGGTGACCGCCTCCATCGTGGCTGCCGGCTTCGCCATCTTCGGCCTGGCCGCCAAGTACCTGCCCATCTTCGAGTCCGCGGCCGAGCTGCAGGCCCGCACCGAGAAGGAATTCGCGCCCCTGCCGGCCGCCCACTCTGCCCGCCCGGCGGCCCGGGAAGCGGAGCTGGTGGATGCCGACGACTGAGCCCAAGCCGCCCTCCCCGGGCCGCTGGCTGCGGCTCTCCCGCAGCCTCAGCGCCAAGCTGATCGTGACTCTGGGCGCGGCCATGGTGGTCACCTTCGCCGCCCTGGGCTACCTCAACATCCGCCTCCACCGCAAGCACCTGGAAGACGCCACCCTGCTCAGCGCCGAGCGCGTCAGCGACGCCATCAAGCGCTCCACCTCCTACTCCATGCTGCGCAACGACCGCGAGGGCATGTACCACACCATCCGGACCATGGCCGGCGAGCCCGGCATCGTGCGCATCCGCATCATCAACAGCGAGGGCAGGATCACTTTCTCCTCCGACGCCGCCGAGATCGGCGCCCAGATCGACAAGCGCGCCGAGGCCTGCTACGCCTGCCACGCCCAGGCCCAGCCCCTCGCCCGCCTCAACCGCCCCGACCGCTTCCGCATCTTCCAGGCCGACCGCCACCGCATCCTGGGCATCATCACTCCCATCGAGAACCAGCCCGCCTGCTCCAACGCCGCCTGCCACGCCCATCCCGCGGAGCAGCAGATCCTGGGCGTCTTCGATGCCCAGCTCTCCCTGGAGCGCGCCGACGCCGCCCTCGCCGAGAGCACCCGCCGCATGCTGGCCTACACCATCGTGGCCATGCTGGCCATCGCCCTGCTCACCGGCCTCTTCGTGTGGCGGCTGGTGGGCCGCCCGGTGCGCGTGCTCAAGGACGGCACCGAGCGCCTCTCCGCCGGCGACTTGGGCTACCAGATCGAGGTGGGCTCGCACGACGAGGTGGGCGAGCTGGCTGCCTCGTTCAACACCATGAGCCGCCAGTTGCTGGAAGCGCGCGAGGAGGTCACCGCCTGGAACCGCACGCTCGAAGAGCGCGTCGAGCAGAAGACGCGCGAACTCAAGCGCGCCCACGAGCAGGTGCTGCACGTCGAGAAGATGGCCTCCATCGGCAAGATGGCGGCGGTGGTGGCCCACGAGATCAACAATCCCCTCTCCGGCATCCTCACCTACTCCAAGCTGCTGCGCCGCTGGCTGGCGCAGGGCCCCGCCGGCGACGCCCGCCGCCAGGAGATGCTGAGCTCGCTGGAATTGATCGAGTCTGAGAGCCGCCGCTGCGGCGACATCGTGCGCAACCTGCTCGTCTTCGCCCGCTCCGCCCCCATGAACCTGGAGTGGACCGACCTCCACCGCGTGGTGGAGCAGTGCGTGCGCCTGGTCCAGCACAAGATGGAGCTCTCCGGGGTGCAACTCCAGCTCGAGCTGGATCCCGAGCTGCCGCGCGTGCAGTGCGACCCGGCGCAGATCGAGCAATTGCTGCTGGCCCTGGTCATCAACGCGCTGGAGGCCATGCCCCGCGGCGGCAATCTCTGGCTGCGCAGCGCCGCCCTGCCCTCCGGCCGCGAAGTCCAGCTCCAGGTGCGCGACGACGGCGTGGGCATCCCGGAAGAGTTCCTGCCCCACATGTTCGAGCCCTTCATGACCACCAAGGAGGGCGCGCACGGCGTGGGTCTGGGCCTGGCCGTCAGCCACTCCATCGTGGAGCGCCACCACGGACGCATCGAGGTCGCCTCCCGGGTGGGGCAGGGAAGCACTTTCACCATCACGCTGCCGGTGGGCGAGGCCCCCGCGCCCCAGCCTCCGGCGGAACTGGCCGTCAAAGCGAGGTGATTCCCGTGAACGGCAAAGGCAGACTGCTCATCGTGGACGACGAACTCAGCGTGCGCGACTCCCTCGACAAGTGGTTCCGCGAGGAAGGCTACGAGGTGGCCACCGCCGAGAACGCCAGCGACGCTCTCACCCGCGTCGCCGAGAAGCGCTTCGACCTGGCCCTGGTGGACATCAAGATGCGCGGCACCGACGGCATCGAGCTGCAG
>DATIWW010000279.1:0-3033 GCA_035519175.1 Terriglobales bacterium | reverse complement strand
CGCCATGGGCGACCTGAGCGAGAACGCCGAGTACCACATGGCCAAGCAGCGCCAGGAGTTCGTGCGCGCCCGCCTGGGCCAGCTCAAGAAGCGCCTCGCCGACCTTTCCCTCGTCAACCTGAACAACATCCCCAAGGACCGGGCCGCCTTCGGCTCCACCGTGCGCGTCTACGACAACACCAAGGACGAGGAGATCGAGTACCGGCTGGTGACCAGCGAGGAGTCCGACGTTGCCAAGGGACTGATCTCCACCACCTCGCCCATCGGACGCAGCCTGATAGGGAAAAAGGTGGGCGACACCGCCACCGTGATCACCCCCACCGGCAAGAGGGAGCTGGATGTCCTGAAGGTCACCACCATCCACGACGAGGCGCTATGAGCTGGACGGGAGCCTTCGGGCGCGCGTGCCGGGTGGTGCTCTACGCCATCGTGCGCGGACTGGCGCTGACCAGGATCTCGCCCAACGTGCTCACCTTCATCGGCCTGGTGATCAACATCGGAGCGGCGGTGCTGTTCGGCTATGCCAGCGGGGCCAACACCCAGCGCATGTTCCTCTACGCCGGCCTGACCATCATTCTGGCCGGCATCTTCGACATGGTGGACGGGCGGGTGGCCCGGGCCACCGGCCAGGTCACCACCTTCGGCGCCTTCTTCGATTCCGTCATCGACCGCTACAGCGACCTGGCCCTGTTTTTCGGACTGCTGGTGTACTACGCGCGCGCCAACCGCTTCTTCTACGTGGTGTTGGTGGCGGTGGTCATGACCGGTTCGGTGATGGTGAGCTACACGCGGGCGCGGGCGGAGTCGCTGATCGGGAGCTGCAAGGTGGGCTTCATGGAGCGGCCCGAACGCATCGTGCTGGTGCTGATCGGGGCGCTGTTCAACCATATGGCGCCGGTGCTGTGGGTGATCGCCTTCCTCTCCAACGTGACCGTGATCCATCGCATCCTCTACACGTGGCGCCGCACGCGGGAGATGGCCGCGGCCGGCGCCAGCCCGGCCGCCCCCAGCCCCGCCGCCCCCGCCGCGTGAGCGCCGTCCTCGCTCCCGCAGTTGCTTCCTCAGGTAGAATCCCGGTCTTGACTTCCGCCGGCGACAGCCGGTGGCGCAGGAGAGCCCGGTGAGCGATTCTCCAGTCCTGGTCGTGCAAGGCGGGGCGTGGGCCATTCCCGACGACATGGTGGAGGCGCATCTGGAGGGAGTGCGCCGCGCCCAGCGCGCCGGCTGGAGCGTGCTGGAAAAAAGAGGCTCGGCGCTGGACGCGGTCGAGGCGGCGGTGGTGGTGCTGGAAGACGACGAGACCTTCGATGCCGGCCGGGGCAGTTTCCTCAACCGCGACGGCCGGGTGCAGTTGGATGCCGCCATCATGGACGGCGCCACCTTGCGTGCCGGGGGCGTGGGCTGCGTGGAGCGCATCCGCAACCCCATCCGCCTGGCCCGTCGCGTCCTGGAAGACAGTCCCCACGTCTACATGGTGGCGGAAGGCGCCGAACGCTTTGCCCAGGAGCACGGCATTCCCCTGTGCGACAACAGCGAACTGGTCATCCCGCGGGAAGTGGAGCGCTTGCGCAGCGCCAAAGCCCAGAGCCAGCATCGCACCCCGCAGGAGTTCACCGGCAGCCGGCTGGCGCACGACACCGTGGGCGCGGTCGCACGCGACGCCCTGGGCGACGTGGCGGCCGCGACCTCGACCGGAGGGACGCTGAACAAAGCCCCCGGCCGCGTGGGCGACTCCTCCCTGATCGGATGCGGCCTGTACGCCGACAACCAGAGCGCGGCCGTCTCCACCACCGGCTGGGGCGAAGCCATCATGAAGCTGGTGTTGGCGCGCTGGGCCGCCGATCACACCGAGGACGGGAATGCCCCGGAGGAGGCGGCTTGGCGGGCGGTGAAGCTGCTTGCGACCCGGCTCAACGGGCACGGCGGCATCATCCTGGTGGACGTGCGCGGGCGCGTGGGCATCGCGCACAACACTCCGCGCATGGCCTGGGCGCTGCGCCGCGCCGACCAGGAAGAGGCCGGGATCGAGCGCCCGGGGCCGCCGCGCTCCTCCTCCCCTCACTCCGCGCTGTGACCTCCTCCCTTCCCGCTTGCCTTCCCCTCGGCTTCTGATGTAAAAGGCTGCGGAAATTTCTTCTCCAACCTGCCGACGCGCCTGGCGGCTCCTTGGAGAGCGCTGCCACCATCACGAGCGGAAGAAGGGTGAGACCATCCTGAAAGGTGGATCCATGAGCCGAACCATGCGGACATGCTCCCTGGTGCTGATCCTGCTGCTGGTGCCGGTCGGCAGCGCGCTGGCGCAAGGCGCGGCTACGGCGGAGATGCACGTCTCGGTGCGCGACCCCAACGGCGCCGCCGTCACCAACGCCACCGTCACCGTGCGCGACGAGGCCAAGAACTTCGAGCGCAGCACCGCCAATAACGTGAACGGCGAGTACGCGCTGCTGCTGCTGCCCCCGGGCACCTACACGGTGACCGTCGTGGCTCCCGGGTTCTCCAAGGTGGTGGCCCAGAACGTCGCCATCACCGTGGGCCAGGCTGCCGAGGTCCCCATCACCTTGCAGGTGGCGCGGGTCACGGAGACGGTCACGGTCACCACCGAAGCCGAGATGGTGGAGACACAGCAGACCTCCTCCACCTCCACCATCGAAGAGCGGCGCATCGAGAACCTGCCCATCAACGGCCGCAATTACATCAATTTCACCCTGACCAACTCGCAGGCGGCGCGCGACACCGCGCCCAGCATCGGCGCCGCTCCCACCTCGGGCCTCAACTTCGGCGGACAGCGCGCCCGCTCCAACCTGGTCAACGTGGACGGCGCCGACGCGGTGGACAATTCCGTGAACGGCATCCGCTCCACCGTCTCCCAGGAGGCGGTGCAGGAGTTCCAGATCATCACCAACAGCTACACCGCCGAGTACGGCCGCGCCGCCGGCGGCGTCATCAACATCATCACCAAGTCCGGGACCAACGCCTTCCACGGCAGCGCCTACGGCTACCTGCGCAACCGCCGCCTGCAGGCGGTGAATCCCT
>DATIWW010000278.1:0-4951 GCA_035519175.1 Terriglobales bacterium | reverse complement strand
TTGGCTGAGCAACCGGGAAGAACAGGGTCCCCGTAGTGCTCGGGGTTTGCGCGCGCAACGGGGTTCCCTGGGGTGTGAGGACGAACAGGAGCGCGACGGCCGCAAGCGGGCTCACAATCTTCCTAAGGGTTGACATGTTCCCTCCTTGCCCCAGGACGGTCCCGCGGGGCGGTAGGCAGAAGTCCTTCCTTGGGGACAGGCTAGCCCTCCGAGGCAGGTACTTCAAGGAGAAGAAGGATTGAGCTCCTGGCACGGCATCGCGGCTAGTTGTCGCCGCAGGCGGCCAGGGAGAGCAGCTTGTCGGAAGCGGTGAGGTCGGGGGCGGAGCGCAGGATCTCGTGCTGGCGACGGCAGAGGAAGCAGGGACCGAGGGTGACCTCGGCCTCCCAGCCGTCGCGCCCGCGCACGTAGAAACGGTCGCCCTGGGGGCGGCGCAGGTGCGCCATCACCTCTTCCACCAGCAGGAGCTCACGCCAGCCGTCGTCGTCGCCGATGCCCACGTGGGAGAGGTGGCGGTCGGGGTCCTCGTCCTTGAAGCGGCGGGTGATGCAGACGATGCGCTTGCGGGCCATGGGGGCCGCCGGGAGCAGCTACTGCGAGTCGTCGCGGCCCTGGCGCTGGGCGACGGTGCGGCGCGCGTTCTCGGCCAGTTCCTTGGCCTTGGGCAGCAGGTCGGCGGCCTTCTGGATCTGGGGATCGTTCTCCGCCTGCACCTGCAGTCCCACCTGCTGGCCGAACTCGCTCACGAACAGGTCGCTCTTGATGTTGGTCTTCACCCAGTCGAGGTCCTGGAGCAGGTCGGCCTCGCTGTAGGCGATCTTCTGTTCCTGCAGGAAGTGGCGGAAGTCGTTGAGCACGTTCTCGTCCACCGCGAAGCTGCGGGTGACGTGGCGGTTGGCCAGATAGGACTTGGCGAAGTTGAAGAAGGCGTAGTGCTGCAGCAGGGTCTGCTGCAGGTGGTCGGGCTTGGGCTGGGGCAGGGAGACGTCGGGGGAGATGCCGCCGCCGCCGTAGACGGTGCGCCCGCTGTCGGTGAGGCGCACCTCGCGGTTGGCGGTCGAGGCCTGGTCGCCCAGGTTGAGGTAGTAGTCGTAGGTGGGCACGCCGTTGTAGTTGCGCTGGATGAGGCGGCCGCTGGGAGTGTAGTAGCGGGCGGTGGTGAGGGCCAGGCCGGTGTTGTCGGAGAGCGGATAGACGCTCTGCACCAAGCCTTTGCCGAAGGTGGTCTCGCCCGCGATGAGGCCGCGGTCGTGGTCCTGGATGGCGCCGGCCAGGATCTCGGCGGCGGAGGCGGTGCCGCGGTTGACCAGCACCACGATGGGATAGTCCTTGCCGCCGTCGCCGTGGCGGGCGCGCAGCACGACTTCCGGACTGCTGCGGCCGCGCTGCGTGACCACCACCTGCCCCTTCTGCAGGAGCTGGTCGGCCACGCCCACGGCTTCGTTGACGATGCCGCCGGGGTTCCCGCGCAGGTCCAGCACCAGGCCCTTCAGCTCCCCGAACTCCTGCAGGGCGGCGGCCACCTCGCCCGCGGTGTTGAGGTTGTTGAAGGTGGAGACGTGGATGTAGCCGATGCCGGGGCGCAGCAGGAACTTGACGTCGACGCTGTTGCGCGGGATCTCGCCGCGCACCACGGTGAACTCCAGGGGATGGTCGACGCCGTCGCGCGCGATGGTGATGTGCACGGTGGTGCCCTTGTCGCCGCGCAGCCGGTCGGAGACCTCCTGCACGCCCATGCCGTCGGTGGAGACGCCGTCCACGGCCACGATCACGTCACCGGGGCGGATGCCGGCGCGGTAGGCGGGGGTGCCCACGAAGGGCGCGATCACGATGATGTGGCTGTTGCGCGGGCCTACCGTCATGCCCACGCCGTAGTACTTGCCGTGCTGCTCCTCGGTGAGGGCGCTGAAGGCTTTGGGATCGAAGAAGTCGGAGTGCGGGTCCAGTACCCGCAGCATGCCCGGGATGGCCCCGTTGTAGATGGCCTTGCCGGGGTCCACCGGGTCGGCGTAGTTCTCTTCCACCAGGGCATAAACGGTGGAGAACTGCTGCAGGTCGCCGCGGACCTGGGAGTCGCCGGAGGCGCCCAGGCGCTGCCCCAGCAGGGCTCCCAAGGAGCCGCAGGCCAGCAGGACCAGCAGGACTAAGAAGAGGGAACGGCGGGACGAAGCACTCATCGGGCTCTCGAGTTCCTGACTGCGCTACGGCTCGAGACGCCCGCAGCGATGAGTCCAGGCTGGAAGCCAGTATAGCACGGTCCACCCGCCGGGGACGTCAGCAGGGCAGAGAGCGCAGGCCGGCGCGCGGCGGGACTGGGGCGGAAGGGCGGGGGCCTACTGCGAACTGCTCTTGCCGCCGCGCTCGGCGACGATGCGGCGGGCGTTGTCGGCCAGCTCCTTGGCCTTGGGCAGCAGGTCCAGCGCCTTGAGCACCTGGGGATCGCTCTCGGCGCGCACCTGCAGGCCGGCCTGCTGTCCGAACTGGGAGATGAACAGCTCGCTCTTGATGTTGTTGCGCACCCAGTCGTCGTTCTGCACCAGGTCGGCCGCGGTGTAGCCGATCTTCTGGTCGTCGAGGAAGCGGTGGAACTCGCTGAGCACCTCGTCGTCCACCTTGAAGTCCCGCCCGACGGTGTGGTTGATCATGTAGTGCTTGGCGAAGTTGAAGAAGGCGTAGTGGGAGAGCAGGGTTTCCTGGAAGGGGTTGGACTTGGCGTCGGTGAGCTTGACGTCGGGGGTGATGCCGCCGCCGCCGTAGACGGTGCGCCCGCTGTCGGTGAGCCGCACCTCGCGGTTGGCGATCTGGTCGTCTTTTTCGGGATTGAAGTAGTAATCGTAGAAGGAGACGTTGCTGTAGTCGCGCTGGATGAGGCGGCCGCTGGGGGTGTAGTACTTGGCGGTGGTCAAGGCCAGGCCGGTGTTGTCGGAGAGCGGGTAGACGGTCTGCACCAGGCCCTTGCCGAAGGTGGTCTCGCCCGCGATGAGGCCGCGGTCGTGGTCCTGGATGGCGCCGGCCAGGATCTCGGCGGCGGAGGCGGTGCCGCGGTTGACCAGCACCACGATGGGATAGTCCTTGCCGCCGTTGCCGTGGGTGGCGAGGTAGCGCTTCTCGCTGCTGCTGCGCCCGTGATGCGAGACCACCAGTTGTCCCTTGTGCAGGAACTGGTCGGCCACGCCCACGGCCTCGTTGAGCAGGCCGCCGGGGTTCTGGCGCAGGTCCAGCACCAGGCCCTTCAGGTCGCCGAACTGCTGCAGGGCGTCGGCGACCTCATCCTCGGTGTTCTCGTTGAAGCCGGAGATGTGCATGTAGGCGATGCCGGGGCGGAGCAGGAACTTCAGGTCCACGCTGTAGCGCGGGATCTCGTCGCGAGTGACGGTGAACTGCAGGGGCTGGTCGGAGCCCTCGCGCAGGATGGTGATGCGCACCAGGGTGCCTTTGGCCCCCTTCAGCAGGTCGGCGACGTCGCTGACGCTGAGGTTCTCGGTGGGCTTGCCGTCCACCGCCGCGATGACGTCGCCGGGGCGGATGCCGGCGCGATAGGCGGGGGTGCCGACGAAGGGAGCGATCACGATGACCTGATTGTTGCGCGGCCCCACGCTCATGCCCACGCCGTAGTACTTGCCGCGCTGCTCCTCGCGCAGCAGCCCGTAGGCCTTGGGATCGAAGAAGTTGGAGTGCGGGTCGAGCACCCGCAGCATCCCCGGAATGGCCCCGTCGTAGATGGCCTTGTCGGCGTCGACCGGGTCGGCGTAGTTCTGCTCCACCACCGAGTAGACGGTGGAGAACTGCTGCAGGTCGCCCCTGACCTGGGCATCGCCGGAGCCCACGGCCACGCGCTGGCCAAAGACCGCGCCCAGGGCGCCACAGAGGAGGAGAACCAGGACTACCAGGAAGAGAGAGCGACGGGAACCACCGGCCATCGTAGGGATTTCCTTTCGCCGCGGCCCGCGGGGCGGCGGCGACCGAGTGAATTTTCGTGAGTATACCACGGCTTGGGTTTGCCTTACCTTCGGCGGATTGCTGCCTGCCTCGAAAGGCGGGTATGATGAAGCTGCCATGGACCTTGGCCTCTCCGAGATCCTCTTCATCTTTATCCTGGCGCTGCTGCTGTTCGGGCCCAAGAAGCTGCCCGAGATCGGCAAGCAGGTGGGCAAGTTCCTGGGCGAGTTCCGGCGCGCCAAGAACGAGTTCCAGTCGCAGTTACAGGAGGAGATGCGGCAGTTGGAGGTAGAGGCGGCGGCCGCCAAGCAGTCGGTGGTGGAGGCAGCGTCGCTCACGCCGCCCCCTCCGGGCGCCGTGGCCAGCGGCTCTCTGGGCGAACCCCACCTGGCGGACAACGCCCTGCCCGTGACCGCCACGCCCGCCAAGGCCCCCGATGCCTGAGACCGTCGCCCCGGAGGCCCCTGCCGCCTCCCCCCAGCCCCGCGACGAGATGCCCGCCATGAGCTTCCTGCAGCATCTGGAGGAGCTGCGGCGGCGCATCGTGTGGTCGCTGGTGGGGGTGGCGATCGGCTTCGGCGTCGCCTGGTGGAAGGTGGAGAAGATCTACGGGCTGATGCAGGCGCCCATCGTGAAGGTGCTGGCCGCCCACAAGCTGGACCAGCAACTGGTCTACACCCACCCGGTGGAGGCCTTCAACGTCTACCTGAAGATCGCGCTCATCGCGGGGTTGTTCCTGGCTTCGCCCTGGGTGCTCTACCACGTGTGGGCGTTCATCGCCCCCGGCCTCTATCGCCACGAGAAGCGCTACGTTTTCCCCTTCCTGTTCTCCACGGTGCTGCTGTTCGTCACCGGCGGGTTCTTCGGCTACGTGATCGTGTTTCCCGCCGCCATGGACTTCCTCATCGGCTTCAGCAGCCAGTTCCGGCCCATGATCACGGTGAGCGAGTACACCAACCTGTTCCTCACCATCATCGTGGGCATGGGTCTGATCTTCGAGATGCCCATCCTG
>DATIWW010000277.1:0-9039 GCA_035519175.1 Terriglobales bacterium | reverse complement strand
GGCGACTACTACGCCGCCTGCATGGACGACTCCGCCGTGGAGAAGGCCGGCGCCGCCGCGCTCCGGCCCGAACTGGGCCGCATCGCGGAACTGCAGTCCAAGGCGGACCTGGCCGCCTACCTCGCCGCCTACCATCCCGAGGACATCTACATTTACTTCGGGCAGTCGGCGCTCTTCCGCTTCGGCTCCACCCAGGACGCCAAGGACTCCTCCCAGGTCATCGCCGAGGTCGACCAGGGCGGCCTCAGCCTGCCCGACCGCGACTACTACCTGAAGCAGGACCCCAAGTTCGCCGCCATCCGCGCGGCCTACCTGGCCCACGTGCAGAGGATGTTCGAGCTGATCAGTGCGCCTCACCCCGCGGAGAACGCCCAGACCGTCCTGCGCATCGAGACCGCGCTGGCCCAGGGCGCCATGAGCCGCGTCGACCGCCGCGATCCCAACAACGTGTATCACCGCATGACCCGGGCGCAACTGGCCGCGCTCAGCCCCTCCTTCGACTGGAACACGTACTTCAAGGACCAGGGCCTGGCCGGCGTGCAGTCGCTGAATGTCGCCGTTCCCGACTTCTTCAAGACCATGGAGGCGGAACTGCAGGCCGAGGATCTTTCCGCCTGGAAGACTTACCTGCGCTGGCACCTGGTGCACGCCCAGGCGCGCTATCTTTCCTCCGCCTTCGTGGACGAGGACTTCAACTTCTACGGCAAGACCCTGACTGGGCAGAGGGAGCTGCAGCCGCGCTGGAAGCGCTGTGTGCGCTTCGTGGACCGCGCCCTGGGCGAGGCCCTGGGCCAGGCTTACGTCGAGAAGTACTTCCCGCCCCGGGCCCGGCTGCAGGCCCACACCATGGTGAAACAGATCGAGGCCGCCATGGAGCAGGACATCAAGCATCTCTCCTGGATGAGCGCGCCCACCAAGAAACAGGCTCTGGTCAAGCTGCACGCCGTGCTCAACAAGATCGGCTATCCCGACCACTGGCGCGACTACAGCGCGCTGAAAGTGGTGCGCGGCGACCTGCTGGGCAACGGCGAGCGCGGCAACCAGTTCGAGTTCCGCCGCCAGCTCGCCAAGATCGGCAAGCCGGTGGACAAGGGTGAGTGGTACCTGACTCCGCCCACGGTCAACGCCAACTACGACCCGCAGAACAACGACATCAACTTCCCCGCGGGCGTGCTCCAGCCCCCGGTCTTCGACCCCAACGGCGATGCCGCCCCCAACTACGGCGACACCGGCGCCACCATCGGCCACGAACTCACTCACGGCTTCGACGACGAAGGCCGCCAGTTCGACGCCCAGGGCAACCTGCGCGACTGGTGGACGCCCGCGGATGCCGCCGAGTTCCAGAAGCGCGCCCAGTGCGTCCAGGACCAGTACGCGCAGTACGTGGTGGTGGACGACGTCCACATCAACAGCAAGCTCACCCTGGGCGAGGACGTCGCCGACCTGGGCGGGCTCATCCTGGCCTGGATGGCCTGGCAGGAGGACACCAAGGGCCAACAGCTCGAGCCCATCGAGGGGCTCACACCCGCGCAGCGCTTCTTCGTGGGCTACGCCCAAAGCTGGTGCGGCAGCTCGCGCGACGAGGTCAAGCGCATGCGCGCCACCACCGACCCGCACTCCCCCGAGCAGTACCGCACCAACGGCGTGGTCTCCAACCTGCCGGAGTTCCAGCAGGCCTTCCAGTGCAAGACCGGCCAGCCCATGGCCCCGGAGAAGCGCTGCCGGGTGTGGTAGGAGAGCAGTGGTTAGTGAACAGTGAATAGTGGATAGCAAGACCGAGGTTTGGCTTCAGTGCGGGCTAAGGGCACGACTTCAGTTGCGCCGGAAGGAGTTCATTGAGAAACCCGAGTCCCGCCGGGACGGCACCGGCTTCGTATCAGGGCACGGCTTGAGCCGTGCCGTAGAGAAGCCGAAAAGAACCCGGCTGCGAGGGATCCTGCTCTGAAGGAGACCGAGCGGCCCGATTCTTGCTATCCACTATTCACTATCCACTATCCACTCTCTTAGAATGACCCCATGAATCTACGCGGTTGCGGTACCGCCCTGGTCACGCCCTTCAAGGGCGATGGCTCCCTCGACGAGCGCGCCCTGCGCGATCTGGTCAAGTGGCAGGTGGAGTGCGGCATCGATTTTCTCGTCCCCTGCGGCACCACCGGCGAAACCCCGACGCTCACGCACGACGAATGGCTGCGGGTGATCGACCTCACCATCGAGACAGCCGACGGGCGCGTCCCCATCGTGGCCGGCGCCACCTCGAATTCCACCCGCGACGCCGTCGCCAAGGCCAAGGAAGTAGCCGCGCGCAAGGGCGTGGACGCCATCCTCACCGCCTCGCCTTACTACAACAAGCCCACACAGGAGGGCCAATACCAGCACTTCCAGGCCATCGCCGAGGCGGTGGACAAGCCGCTCATCCTCTATAACGTCCCCGGGCGCACGGGCGCGAACCTGGAGCCTGCCACCCTGGGCCGCCTGGCGCAGATCCCCAACATCGCCGCCGTGAAGGAAGCCAGCGGCAACATCGGCCAGATCGCCGAGGTCTTCCAGCACGTGCCCGAAGGCTTCCTGGTTTTCTCCGGCGACGATGCCGTCACCCTGCCGGTGGTGGCGCTGGGCGGCGCCGGCATCATCTCCGTGGCCTCCAACGAGATTCCCGCCGAGATGGGAGCGCTCACCCGCGCTGCCCTCAGCAACAAGTGGGAGACCGCGCGCTCGCTGCAGCGCAAGTACCTGCCCCTGATGCAGGCCAACTTCCTCGAGTCCAATCCCATGCCGGTGAAGTGCGTGCTGGCCATGATGGGCCGCATCGAGGAGGTCTACCGCCTGCCCATGCTCCCCGTGAAGAAAGAGACCCGCTCCAAGCTGGAGAAGATTGCTGGCGAGGTTGGTCTGCTCAAGCGGACCGTCGTAGCGTAGGAGTCAGGAGTCAGGCACTCCCCCAAAAGGGGATGATCTGTGAAGGCACGACTGAATACTATTCTGATCGTTGGGATTGTCTTGTTTTCATTTGCCGCGGCATTTTTCTGGGCAAGTGCAGACCTGACACATTTGAACTGTTGCGGTCAGGAGTGGGTTGATAGCGCATCAACCGCGAGCGCCCGCGAAGAGCGGGCTGAGATACGCGCCAGGCACACCAAGGAAATCGCAGAGCTTAAGAGACAATCGCAGGGATACGCCGTTGCCTGTCTTGCCGGAGCGATAGGGTCGTTTCTTGGCTACTACGGTACGCGCAAGCGCAGGCCTCAGGGCCAACCGGAACCCCAGCCCCGCAGGGGCGGCTGAAGGTAGCCCTGCACGGAGCCGCTTCGGCGGAGTGCCGGGTCAGGCCGCCAAGAAAGACCCCGCGCGCGACCGACCCCGAGACGCCAGTCGAGGGGGAAGGAGCGCGCCCGCCTGACTCCTGGCCCCTGACTCCTGAGCCCTCTATCCACTATTCACTATCCACTATCCACTCTATATACTTCCCCGCCATGCAGCAGTTGCGCGCCGCCATCGAGCGCCTGTACGCCTCCAAGGCCAAGAAGTATCCCGACGAGGCCCATCGCATTTTCATCGACTTCCGTGACGCGCTGACTCAGGGCAAGATCCGCGCCGCCGAGAAGAAGAACGGCCGCTGGCTGGTCAACGCCTGGGTGAAGCAGGGCATCCTGCTGGGCTTTCGGCTGGGCGAATTGGCGGAGATGGGCGGGCCCCGCGGCCTCTCCTTCGTGGACAAAGACACCTTCCCGCCGCGCCGCTTCCGCGTGGCCGACGGCGTGCGCGTGGTGCCGGGTGGCTCTTCCGTGCGCCAGGGGGCTTACGTGGCGCCTTCGGTCGTCTGCATGCCGCCCATGTACATCAACGTGGGCGCCTACGTGGACGAGGAAACCATGGTGGACTCGCACGCGTTGGTGGGCTCCTGCGCGCAGATCGGCAAGCGCGTGCATCTGAGCGCGGCGGCGCAGATCGGCGGGGTGCTGGAGCCGGTGAACGCCGCCCCCGTCATCATCGAGGACGACGTGCTGGTGGGCGGTAACTGCGGCGTCTACGAAGGCACGCTGGTGCGGGCGCGCGCGGTGCTGGGCGCGGGCGTCATCCTGACGCGCTCCACCCCGCTCTACGACGTGGTGCGCGGCATCGTCCATCGCGCCCAGGGCGAGCGGCCGCTCGAGGTCCCCGAGAACGCGGTGGTGGTACCGGGCGCGCGCGCCGTCCAGAAGGGCAAGGCCGCGGAGTGGGGCCTGTCGCTCTACACGCCCGTCATCGTGAAGTACCGCGACGAGAAGACGGACAGGGGCGTGGAGCTGGAGGACCTCCTCCGTTGAAGAACCGATTCACCACGAGAGACACAGAGACACGGAGCAATGCAGAATGCAGAATTGTGAGTGCAGAATGACTATCCGTGCACCGGCAGAGGTGCTCCTTCTGCATTCTCAGTTCTTACTTCTGCATTTCTTCTCTGTGCCTCTGTGTCTCTGTGGTGAACACGCATGAAGAACAAGCTCCTGCTTGCGGCGCTCGCGCTCTTCCTGGTCGCCGCTGCGCTCTGGCTGGGCGGGCGCTGGGGCTGGTTCCAGGCCCCGGGAGCGCTCTACGCCGTGCGCTGGCTGGCGATGGGCGCGCTGCTCGCCTATGCGCTGCTGCGCCGCTCGCTGACCACCTGGATCCTGGCGGCGCTGGTCCTGGGCATCTTCGTGGGGCACGACTGGCCGGCCGCGGCCCCGGCCATGCGCATCGTCAGCCAGATCTTCCTGCGGCTCATCAAGGTCATCATCGCTCCCCTGCTCTTCGCCACCCTGGTGAGCGGCATCGCCGCCCACGCCGACCTGAGGAAGGTCGGGCGCATGGGCATCAAGGCCATCGTCTACTTCGAGTTAGTGACCACGGTGGCGCTGTTCATCGGCCTGGGCGCCATCAACCTGAGCCGCGCCGGCGTGGGCATCACCCTGCCGCCGGCAGCCGCGGAAGCCGCCCCTGTCGTCCCGCCGCTCTCCGCCGGCGAAACGATCCTGCACATCTTCCCCGAGAACATCGCCAAATCCATCGCCGAGGGCCAGGTGCTGCAGGTGGTGGTGTTCAGCGTCCTGTTCGGCATCGCCCTGGCCATGGTGAAGGAGGAGAAGCGCAAGTCCCTTCTGACTTTCTGCGACAGCCTGGCTGAAACCATGTTCAAGTTCACCAACCTGGTGATGTACTTTGCGCCCTTCGGGGTGGGCGCGGCCATCGCCTACACCGTGGCCACCACCGGCGCGAGCGTCCTGGTGAACCTGGCCAAGCTGCTGGCCACGCTCTACGTGGCGCTGGTGGTCTTCCTCGTGGGAGTGCTGCTGCCCATCGCGCTGGCGGCGCGGCTTCCGGTCCGGGCCTTCGTGCGCGCGGTGGCCGAGCCCTTCACCATCGCCCTCGGGACCTCGTCCTCCGAGGCGGCCCTGCCTCGCGCTATGGAAGCCATGGAAGCCCTGGGCGTACCCCGCGGCATCGTCGCCTTTGTGATGCCGGCCGGCTACAGCTTCAACATGGACGGCAGCACGCTCTATCTCTCGCTGGCCGCCATCTTCGTGGCCCAGGCCGCCGGCATCCGCCTCGGCCTGGGACAGCAGCTCTTCATGATGCTCACTCTCATGCTGACCAGCAAGGGCGTGGCCGGGGTCTCGCGCGCCGCCATCGTGATCCTGCTGGCCACCGTCGGCCAGTTCCACCTCCCCGTCGAGCCGGTCTTCATCCTGCTGGGCATCGATCCCCTGATGGACATGGTGCGCACCGCTGTCAACGTGGTGGGCAACTGCCTGGCTACCTGCGTGGTGGCGCGCTGGGAGGGCGAGTTCGGCGCGGGACATCCCTCGGCCACGGTGATGAAGGCGCTGGAAGACTAGGGCCGAGACGGCAGACGTCGGGCGTCAGACGGCAGCAACTCCGGCGCTCCCGCTGGCAGCGCCATCTGCTGCCGCCGCTGCAGGTGCCGCTCCCGGAAGTGTTTGGCGGCGCGCTCGCCCCAGGCTCTCACGAAGTAGTAATTCAGACCCGCGCCCAGCACCGAGCTGAGCAGCGGGATCACCCGCGCCGTCCACTTCTCCACCACCTCCACGCTGGCGCTGGCAGCGATGCGCTCGATCACCCGCGGCACGAACTTGTTCACCACCTCGCGCTCCACCAGCTCGCGCCCGATGTCCACGCCGGCGGCGCTGGCGGCCGCGATCCACAGCTCCGCCACCTCTTCATCGGTGTTGTATTCGAAGCCGTAGATCAGGCTCAGCTTCTGCACCGTGCGCAGCGTGATCACCGAGAGGATGCCCAGGTCCGGCACCAGGGTCAGCAGCCCGCCCAGTCCCAGCCCGGCGCCTTCCAGCGCCGCCATCTTCATCCCTGCGTGGACGGTGCCGGCGGCCAGCGCGTCCAGTTGCTCCAGCGGCAGCGAGAACATCCCCCGGAAGCTGGTGACGGGCAGGCCGTGGGCGGCGCGCAGGTGGAAGAGGTAGTTCTCGGGATCGACGCGCACCGTCTGGTAGGCGCGCTCGAAGCCGCGGCGCAGCGCCTCTTCCGCGCGCCGCAGCAACCACGCATTGCGCGAGGGCCGGGGCATGACCTCTAGTTTACCTCGGCTGTGCTAGCATCAAGGGTTCACATGCCAAAGGGAAAGCTTCACGTCGTGCCCCTGGGCGGCCTGGGCGAGTTCGGGATGAACTGCATGGCCGTGCGCTGGGGCGACGACATCATCGTCGTCGACGCCGGCCTCATGTTCCCTGAGTCCGAGCTGCTGGGCGTCGACATCGTCGTCCCCGACCTCAGCTATCTGCTCGAGAACCGCCGGCGGGTGCGCGCCATCGTCCTCTCCCACGGCCACGAGGACCACATCGGCGCCCTCCCTTGGATGCTCTCCGAGCTCAACGTCCCCGTCTACGGCACCGAGTTCACCCTGGCCCTGGTCGAGAACAAGCTGGAGGAGCACGGCTTGCTCGACTCCGCCGACCTGCACGAGATCCGTCCCGGGGTGCGCTTCAAGGTCGGGCCCTTCACCCTGCATCCCATCCAGGTGACCCACAGCCTGGTGGACTGCGTGGCCCTGGCCATCCACACCCCCCTGGGCGTGATCCTGCACACCGGCGACTTCAAGGTGGACCCCACCCCCACCGACAACCGCCTCTTCGACCTGCACGCCTTCGCCGAGTACGGGAAAGACGGCGTGCTCGCCCTTTTCCAGGACTCCACCAACGTGGAGCGCAAGGGCTACACTCCCAGCGAGCGCGCCGTGCGCCTGAAGTTCGACGAAGTCTTCGCCCGCTGCGACCGCCGCCTCTTCATCTCCTGCTTCTCCTCCTCGGTCCACCGCATCAAGCTGGCGGTGGAGATGGCCTGCGAGTACGGCCGCAAGGTCGCGCTCATCGGCCGCTCCATGAACGAGTCCGCCGAGATCGCCGAGGACCTGGGCTACATCGAGCTGCCCGACGGCGTGCTCATCCATCCCGGCGAACTCAAGAGCCTGCCTCCGGAGAAGGTCTGCGTGCTCATCTCGGGCACCCAGGGCGAGCCCATGTCGGCGCTCTCCCGCGCCGCCGTCGACAACCACAAGCACGCCAAGATCGAGCCCGGCGACACCGTGGTGCTCTCCTCGCGCATCATCCCCGGCAACGAGAAGGCCATCTACCGTATGATCGACCACCTCTTCCGCCGCGAGGCCCACGTCATCTACGAGGACGGCTCTTCCCCGCCCGTCCACGTCAGTGGCCACGCCAGCCAGGAAGAACTGAAGCTCATCATCAACCTGGTCAAGCCCCGCTACTTCATCCCCATCCACGGCGAGTACCGGCAACTGAAGCGCCACGGCGAATTGGCCGCTTCCATGCACGGCGCCGTGGGCAGCGTGCTCATGGCGCAGAGCGGCGACATCCTGGAGTTCGACGAACTGGGCGCGCGCAAGGCCGGGCAGGTCACCGTGGGCCGCGTCTGCATCGACTCCGGCTCCATGGGCGACGTGGTCGAGGACCTGGTCATCAAGGACCGCCGCCACTTGAGCGAGGACGGCATCGTGCTCCCCATCATTGCCATCAATAAGTTGAGCGGCAAAGTGGAAGCCGTACCTGAGATCGTGACCCGCGGCTTCGCCGCCGCTACCGAGAATGGCTTCCTCGACCAGGCCCGCGGCGTGGTCATGAAGACGCTGGAGGAGTCCAGCGCAGAGGAGAAAGGCGACTACGGCGTCATCAAGGAGAAGATCCGCCAGGACCTCAAGCGCTTCATCGGCAAGCAAACCCAGCGCCGCCCCCTCATCATGCCCGTCATCCTGGAAGTGTGATTCCCTGAACCACAGAGAACACGGAGACGGTGGCGCAGGCCTTCAGGCCTGCATCATGCGTGCTCTCTATCGTCTTGTCCTCCTGAGCGAGTATCGGGGCACGGCTTCAGCCGTGCCGGGTCAGGCCGCCTTCCCCCTCCGCGCGCGAGCGGCGCCGCGACGCGGTCGCGGCGTGAGGGACCGCGCCCCCAGCAGCTCCCACCTCTCCCGGTACTTCTCCCACAGCCCGCGGCTGTTCTTGCTGTGCGGCCACACGTAGATGCTCTTCCGGTCGGCTACCGCTTCCACCGGAACCAGGTACCACAGCTTCTCCGGTGCGATATAGGCCGCCACCAGGTCAATGTCTTTCCGGCTGTAAGACTTCCGTCGCGACGTCCACATGCACCCGATATGATAGAAACGGCTCTTCTGCCACACCGACCGCACTTGTACCCGCAGCAGCCCCTTCGGGCCTTCGATGATGAAATCATAGGGAGCGCTGTCGCCGTAGGGCTCGTACACCCGCAGCCCGCGCTCCATGGCGGCGCAGGCGAACGCCAGCTCTCCCACTTCCCCTTTGCGCTTGGAATTCGTGATGGCTTTCATATATGGCTTATAGAATAGCAGCGCTCGACCGTGGTTGTCAACATGATGCTAATGCATGTGCGTCAATTATTAACTGCTAGATACCGGGTCGCCCTTGGCCTCGGCTCCTGCCTTTTGCCTTCTGCCGTTTGCCTTTATCCTTGTCCCCCTATGCCCCGCCGCTCCCGCTGGTTCTGGCCGCTCGC
>DATIWW010000276.1:0-10310 GCA_035519175.1 Terriglobales bacterium | reverse complement strand
AGCGCGAGGCGCGCTCCGCCTCCGCCCTCAGCCATCCCAACATCTGCACCATCCACGAGATCGACGAGGCCGGCGGCCGCCCCTTCATCACCATGGAACTGCTGGAGGGCGAGACCCTGAACGCGCGCATCCTGGGCCAGCCGCTGCCGGTGGAGCAGGTGTTGGAATTGGGCATCCAGATCGCGGATGCGCTGGAGGCGGCGCACAGCAAGGGCATCGTCCACCGCGACATCAAGCCCGGCAACGTCTTCGTGACCCGGCGGGGCCAGGCCAAGGTGATGGACTTCGGCCTCGCCAAACTCTCGGCCGAGCGCAAGGCCGCGGCCATGACCACGGTGGGCAGCGCGCCCACCGCCGGCCACCTCACCAGCCCGGGGACGGCGCTGGGCACGGTGGCGTACATGTCGCCGGAGCAGGCGCGGGGCGAGCCCCTGGACGCGCGCAGCGACCTCTTCTCCTTCGGGGCCGTGCTCTACGAGATGGCCACCGGCGCGCTTCCCTTCAAGGGCACGACCTCGGCGGTCATCTTCGAGGCCATCCTCAACCGCCCACCCATCGCGCCGGCGCGGCTGAATCCCGACCTGCCGCCGGCCCTGGAGCTGGTGATCCAGAGGTGCCTGGAGAAGGACAAGGACCTGCGCTACCAGTCGGCCGCCGACCTGCGCGCCGACCTGAAGCGGCTGAAGCGCGACACGGACTCGGGGCGCACCGCCGCGGTCACCGCCGCGGTGCCGGCCGTCCCTGCCGGGCGGAGGCGGGGGATCCTGTGGACCGCGGCCGTGCTGGTGGTGGCGCTGGCCGTGGTGGGCTACTTCTTCTGGCGCTCGCAGCGGGCGGCCGGGAGCATCGACTCCATCGCCGTGCTGCCTTTCTCCAACATGAGCGGCAACGCCGACACCGACTACCTCAGCGACGGCATCACCGAGGGCATCATCAACACCCTCTCCCAGCTCCCCGGGCTGAAGGTGGTGGCGCGCAGCACCGCCTTTCACTACAAGAACACGGACAAGCCGCGGCAGGCGGGCCGCGACCTGGGCGTGCAGGCCATCCTCACCGGCCGGGTGCGGCAGCGCGGCGACCGGATCGAGATCCAGGTGGACCTGGTCAACGTGGCCGACGACACCGAGATCTGGGGCCAGCAATACGAGCGGCGGATGGCCGACGCCAGCTCCCTGCAGAACGAGATCGCGCACGACATCTCCGAGCGCCTGCGCCTGCGGCTCTCCCGCGAGGAGATGTCGCGCATGGAGAGCGGCCAGGCGGTCGATCCCGAGGCTTATCGGCTTTACCTGCAGGGCCGCTTCTTCTGGAGCAAGCGCGACGCTCCCGGCCTGCGGAAGGCCATGGAGTACTTCCAGCAGGCCATCGCCAAGGACCCCACCTATGCCCAGGCCTACGTGGGCCTGGCCGACTGCTATGCCTTGCTCAATCAGGCGGGAGCCATGCCGGCGACCCAGGCCATGCCCCAGGCCAAGGCCGCGCTCGACAAGGCCCTGGCTCTGGATCCCAACCTGGGCGAGGCCCACGCCACCCACGGCCTTTACCTGGACCTGTACCAATGGGACTACGCGGGAGCGGAACGCGAGTTGCGGCGCGCTATCGAACTCAACCCCAACTATCCCTCGGCGCACCACTGGCTGGCCATCGCGCTGGCGGAGCGCGGCCGCTTCGACGAGGCGGAGCAGGAGATGAACCGCGCCCTGGCCCTGGACCCGCTCTCGCCCGCGGTCAACTCCGGCACCGGCTTCCTCGCCTACCTGCGACGGGACTATCCCACGGCGATCGCGCGCCTGCAGAAGACCCTGGAGATCGATCCCGGGAACGGTCCCGCCTCCGCCGCCCTCTCCTTCGCTTACGCGCATGCGGGCAGAAAGGCCGAGGCCGCGGCTGTGCTGGCCAAGGAGGGGCCGGTCAGGCCGGAGTGGTCGCCCATCGCCCAAGCCAGCGTGGCCTACGCCGACGCCTTGCTGGGCCGGGAAGCGGAGGCCCGGGTCATCGCCCAACGCCTGGAGGCGGAATCGGCGCGCAGCTACGTGCCGCCCTTCTGGATGGCCCTCCTCTACACCGGCCTGGGGGACAAAGAGCGCGCCCTCTTCTGGCTGGACAAGGCCTACCAGGAGCACGCTTCCTGGCTGGCCTATCTCAAGGAGTACTCCGACTTCGATCCCCTGCGCTCCGACCCGCGCTTCCAGGAATTACTGAAGAAGGTGAACCTGGCGCCGTGAGGCGGCACCGCGTCACGGTTTGGGCGGGGGAGCATGGCTGCCGATATCGAGGGTGGCCTTCCAGCTTCCATCCGGGTGGCGGCGCCAGATGGTGACGTAGCGGCCGCGCAGCACGATCGTGTCGCTGCCGTCCGCTGGTTTCACGTGTACCTCGAAAGGCCCGGTGGTGTAGCCCAGCGAGCCCGAGGCCTCCACCACCTCCGGCGCCCAGGTGATGGAGCGGTTGGGGTCCTGGAAGAGGGGCGCCCAGGCCTGGCGGACCTGCTCCTTGTCCGCGATCATGGCGCCGCCGTCGAAGGCCTTGATGTCGTCGTCGAAGAAGGACATGAACTTGTCGAAGTCCTTGGCCTGGGCGCAGGCGGCGAACGCCAGCTCGGTGGCGCGCACCTGCTGCGCCAGCTTGGACTCCTTGGCGGGCTTGGGGCCGCCGGCCGGGGCCCATGTGGCCAGCAGCAGCGTGAGTCCGAGGGCAAGGGTCGGCTTCATGGTTTCCTCCTGAAGGGTGGAAAGACTATACAGCCCTCGGGCCGCGGTGTACTGTTTTTCCCGCACCATGGACCTTCCGCGAGGCGCTATGAAGAGGACCGGCGCGCTGTTGCTTCTCCCGGGCGGCAGCCTGGGCCGGGAGCTGCGGCAGCACCTCAGCGTCCATCGCGAGGGCATCGCGAGCCGCATCTTTTGAGAGCCGCCGCGCATCTCACGGCCTGTATGCGGAGAAACGCCGCCGCCCTCGCCGCTGTCCTGCTCCTGGCTTTCGCCGGACCCTGCCCCGCCCAGGTGGTCGAGGTGCTCCGCGCCGCCCCGGAATTCCCCAAGAACGCGGTCTGGCTGGATGCCGGCGTTCCCCACACCCTCGCGGGCTACCGGGGCAAGGTGGTGCTGGTGGACTTCTGGGAGTACACCTGCATCAACTGCATCCGCGACTTCGCCGTGGTCAAGCGCTGGTACCGCAAGTACCATGCCTACGGCTTCGAGGTCATCGGGGTGCACTACGGGGAGTTCCCCATGGGCTTCCAGGTGGAGAACGTGCGGCGGGCCGCCGCCCGCTTCCGCCTGCCCTGGCCGGTGGTGGCCGACCTCAAGGGCTCGATCTGGGACGCCTACGACTCCAACAACTGGCCCAACCGCTACCTCATCGATCCCAAAGGCGAGATCGTGCTGCAGGTGATCGGCGAGACCGGCGACCGTGAACTGGAGAGCCGCATCCGCGGGCTGCTGGCCAAGGCGCATCCCGAGGTGGAGAAGGTCCCGCTCGACGCCGATCCCGATACCTTCGGCGGGCGCTGCGGCTATCCCACCCAGGAGACCTCCATCGGCTTCGCCAACGGCCGCGGCGCGGTGGAGAATCCCCACGCCTACAGCAAGCTGGGGCAGGTGCAGGAGTTCGCGGCTACGCGCCCGCCCAGCGACGGCGGGGTCGTGCTGGCGGGGCGCTGGCAGACGCTGCCGGAGGGCGTGACCTCGGCGGCGGCGGACGCCTCCGCCTATGCCCTGCACAAGTACCACGCGCGCTCGCTCTACGCCGTGCTCAGCGCCGCCGATCCCGCCAAGCCGGTGCGCGTGGAGCTGCTGCAGGACGGCAGCCCGCTGGCCAAGGAAGATGCCGGAGCGGACGTGCGCTTCGACGCCAAGGGCGCGTACCTGGAGGTGGGGGAGCCGCGCATGTACGACCTGGTGAAGAACCGCGCCTTCGGCCAGCACATCCTGGCGCTCAAGCCCCAGGGCCCGGGCTTCACTCTGCTCTCCTTCACCTACGGCAACGACTGCCAGCAGGACTTCGAGGAGAAGTAACCTACCGCCACAGGCGTCATCCTGAGCGCCCTTCAAGGCGCGAAGGACCTCGCGGGCAGCGCCGGAACCCTGCACGTCACGAAGCTGGTCGGTGGGGCGCGCGAGATCCTCCGCGGCTAAAGCCGTTCAGGATGACGCCTACGCTGGACGAGGCTCCTGGGAGTTGGACAGCTGTCCGAGCTACTAACGACCGGCTGCCACCTGTATCACGGGCTTGCCCGGGGGCAGGACCTCGCCGATCTCGGCGGCGGTCACGCCGGCTTCACGCAGCGCATTGCCCAGTGCGGCGGCATCCTTGGGCGCGACCGCGATCAGCAGCCCGCCCGCGGTCTGGGGATCGAAGAGCAGGTTCTTGACGTCCTCCGGGACCGCGCCTTCGTAGCTCACCAGGCACTCGGCGAATTCGCGGTTGGCCTTGAGTCCGCCGGGGATGAAACCGGCGCGGGCGCACTCCAGCGCGCCCGCGAGCAGCGGCACCCGGGCCACCTCCAGGCGCAGGCTGACGCTGGAGGCCAGCGCCACCTCGCGGGCGTGCCCGATGAGCCCGAAGCCGGTGATGTCGGTGAGGGCGTGCACCTCGAAGCTCGCGAGCGCCTCGGCGGCGGCGCGGTTGAGCGTGGTCATGGAGGCGGTGGCAGCCGCGATCCACTCCGCCTGGGCTTTTTCCTTCTTGATGGCGGTGGCGATCACGCCCGTGCCCAGGGCCTTGGTGAGCAGCAGGCGGTCGCCGGGGCGCGCGCCCGCGTTGGCCAGCACCTTGCCGGGATGCACCAGCCCGGTCACGGCGTAGCCGAACTTCAATTCCTCGTCGCGGATGCTGTGCCCGCCGATGATGGTGCAGCCCGCCTCCATCATCTTGGAGAGGCCCCCGGCCAGAACCTGCTCCAGCACCGCCACCTCGCCTTTTTCCGGGAAGCAGACCAGGGCGAGGGCGCTGAGCGGCCGCCCGCCCATGGCATAGACGTCGCTCAGGGAGTTGACCGCGGCGATCTGGCCGAAGGTGTAGGCGTCGTCCACGATAGGCGTGAAGAAGTCCACCGTCTGCACCAGGGCCAGGTCGCCGGAGAGCTTGTACACCCCGGCGTCGTCGGCTTTGTCGAAGCCGATGAGCACGTTGGGATCCTGCTGCCGGGCTAATCTCCCAAGCACCGCGTCCAGCACCGCTGGACTCAGCTTGGAAGCTCAACCCGCCGCTTTCACCGTCTCCGTCAGGCGTACTGGCTTGCCGTCGGCCATGAAATTCATTTAACCACAGAGGACACAGAGGACACGGAGGAATTGAGAAGGAGGAGAGAAAGAATGCAGAATGAAACGCGCTCTTAACAAGCCAAGGTGCTGGCCGAATCCGGATCTTGAATCTCTTGTCTTGGACCTCCTCTGTGATCCTCTGTGTCCTTTGTGGTTAATAAGGGTCTACTGGAAGCGCACGCCCACGACCTGCAGCTCGGGGTACTGGCGGTTCCAGTCCTGGGAGACATGCTCGAAGGTGAGGCGGAACTCGCGGCTCTCCCCCGGGCGCAGGGGACGCGCCTCCAGATCGTCGGTGTCGAGGTAGGGGCCGCGGTCCACCAGGGAGCGCACCGGCACCACCGGCTTGTCCACCACCTCGCCCAGGCTGTTGCGGAAGACCACCTGCAGGGTGATGTGGCTGACGGTGCGGTCGCCGCTGTTGGTGACGGTGCCTTCCAGGTAGCGGACGGTGCCGCCGGCGAAGTTCTGCGCCACTTCCAGGTAGAGGTGGGAGAACTGCAGGTGGGAGGCGTAGGGATCGGGGGTGGGCGCGGGCGGCGGCGACTTGCGGCCCACCAGGGCCACCACTGCCACCACCACCAGCATGAGCGCCGCCCCCATGCCGATGGCCTTCCAGGGGACCTCGCTCTCCGGCTCGGGCTCGGGCGCGGGCTGCAGGACTGGTTCGGGCTCTGCCATACCCTGATTCTACCTCCCGGCGGAAGGGCTCACGCGCCCGCTACAGTCAGGCCCTCGATGCGCAGGGTGGGCGCGGCCACGGCGCCGCGGAACTCCAGGTCGTCGCCGATCTCGGCGATGTTCTGCAGCATGTCGCGCAGGTTGCCGGCCACGGTGATCTCCTCCACCGGGTAGGCGGGCTCGCCGTTCACGATCCACAGCCCGCTGGCCCCGCGGGAAAAATCTCCCGTGACCAGATTGACACCGAAGCCCAGGAAATCGGTCAGGTAGAGCCCCTCTTTCACGTCCGCCAGGATCTGCTGCGGGGTCCGGGCGCCCTTCTCCAGGAAGAAGTTGCCGCAACTGATGCCGGGGGTGCCGGCCAAGCCGCGGCTGGCGTTGCCGGTGGTCTGCAGGCCCAGCTTGCGCGCGGTGTAGGTGTTCAGCAGGTAGGACTGCAGGACGCCGCGCTCGAGGACCATGGTGCGGCGCGTGGGCACGCCTTCGCCGTCGAAGGGCTCGCTGCCGAAGCCGCCGGGCAGGGTGCCGTCGTCGATGACGGTGACGTTCTCGCCGGCGACGCGCTCGCCCAGCTTGCCCGCCAGGAAGGAGGCGCCGCGGTAGATGGCGTCGCCGTTGACGGCGTCGGCCAGGTAGCCGAGCAGCGCCTCGGCGGTGATGGGATCGAAGACCACGGGCACGCGCGCGGTCCTGATCTTGCGCGCCCCCAGCTTGCGCAGGGTACGCTGGGCCGCGACCTTGCCGACCTCCTCGGGCGATTCCAGCCGGGCCAGTGAGCGCGAGACGGCGAACCAGTAGTCGCGCTGCAGCGAGCCGTCTTCGCCGCGGGCCACCGGCACCGCCGTCACCGAGCAGTAGGAGCGCCGGTACTCCCCGGCGAAGCCCAGCGAGTTGGCCAGCGCGCGCCGGCCGGTGGCGGCCTCGAAGGAGCCGCCCTGGGAGTTCTGGATGCGAGGGTCGGCGTCGAGCGCGGCCCGCTCCGCCCGCCGCGCGTAGCCGATGCGCTGCTCGGGAGAGAGCGAGTAGACGTCCTCGTGATAGAGGTCGAGGTCGCCGGAAACCTGTCCCAGCTCCGCCGGCTGGGGCAACCCGGCGTGCGGGTCTTGCGAAGTGACGCGAGCAAGGGCCAGCGCCGCGCTCACCATCTGGTCGAGACCTGCGCGCGAGAAGTCGCTGGAGTAGGTGCTGGCGGCGCGCCGGCCGAAGAAGACCCGCACTCCCAGGAGGCGTGAGCCCGATTCCTTCAGCTTCTCTATCTCACCCAGGCGGACCAGGGCGGAAAATTCGTCGCCCTCGCGCACCACGGCTTCCGCCGCGGTGGCCCCGCCCGCCAAGGCGCGGCGCACGACCTCGGCGGCCATCTCCTTCAGGCCGGTCGCGGGTTTCACAGCTTCCTTAGCTGTCAGCATTCAAAAGCCTCTTAACCACAGAGGACACAGAGGGCACAGAGGAGCAAGGCAGAAGGAAGAAGGCAGAACGGACTTGCGGCCTCATTCTGCATTCTCAATTCTTCATTTTGCATTTCCCTCCGTGTCCTCTGTGTCCTCTGTGGTGAATCAGTCCCCCGTCCCCCCGACCGTGATGCGGTCCACTTTGAGGGTGGGAATACCCACGCCCACGGGCACCGACTGGCCGTCCTTGCCGCAGGTGCCGATGCCCTCGTCGAGCGCCAGGTCGTTGCCCACCATGGAGACGCGGGTGAGCACGTCGGGGCCGTTGCCGATGAGCGAGCAATTGCGCAGGGGCGCCGTCACTTTGCCGTCCTCGATGAGGTAGGCCTCGGAGGCGGAGAAGACGAACTTGCCGTTGGTGATGTCCACCTGGCCACCGCCGAAGTTCACCGCGTAGACGCCGCGCTTGACCGAGCGCAGGATGTCTTCGGGGGAGTCCTCGCCCGCCAGCATGTAGGTGTTGGTCATGCGCGGCATGGGGATGTGGGCGTAGCTCTCGCGGCGGCCGTTGCCGGTGTCGGGGATGCCCATCAGCCGCGCCGAGAGCTTGTCGGCCAGGTAGCCCTTGAGGATGCCCTTCTCGATGAGCACCGTGTTCTGGGTGGGCGAGCCCTCGTCGTCCACGTTGAGGGAGCCGCGGCGCGAGGGCAGGGTGCCGTTGTCCACCACCGTGCACTTGTCGCTGGCCACCCGCCGGCCCACCAGCCCGCTGAAGGCGGAGACCTGCTTGCGGTTGAAGTCGGCCTCCAGGCCGTGGCCGATGGCTTCGTGCAGCAGGATGCCCGGCCAGCCCGGCCCCAGCACCACCTCCATCTCGCCTGCGGGGGCTTCGCGCGCGTCCAGTTGGATGATGGCCAGGCGCGCGGCCTCGCAGGCGAAATGCTCCGGCGTCTTTTCCTTGTGGAAGAAGTCGAGTTCGACGCGGCCGCCGCCGCCGGCGGAGCCGCGGGAAGAGTTGCCGTTGGATTGCGCGATGCAGAAGACGTGCAGGCGCGCCAGAGGCTGGGCGTCGGCGGCGCAGGTGCCGTCGGAGCCCACTACCAGGATCTCGCGCAATTCGTCGGCGTAGCTGACGCGCACCTGGGTGATGCGGGGATCGTAGGCGCGCGCCGCGCGGTCGGCGCGCAGCGCCAGCTCCAGCTTGCCCGCCACCTCCGCCTTCACCGGCGGCGCCGCCACGGGATAGAGGTTGCGCGGCCGTTTCTCTTCCAGGCTGACCACCGGCTCCTTGGCGGGGCCGCGGGCGATCAGCGCGGCGGTGCGCGCGGCGTGCAGGATGCGCTCCGGGGCCAGGTCGTCGGTGTAGGCGTAGCCGGTGCGCTCGCCCGCCACCACCCGCACCCCGCAGCCCGCCGAGATGCCCTCGGTGGCCGACTTCACCAGCGACTCGTCCACGGTGAGCGAGCTGGAGGTCAGGTACTCGAAGTAAAGGTCGGCATAGTCGCCGCCGGCGGAGAGCGCGGCCGCCAGGTAGCGCTCCAGGTCCGCCGCGGCCAGGCCGTAGCGCGCGAAGATCGGGTTGGAGGAGTCCATGGTCATGGATCGGATGCGCCGGCCTCAGCACGGGCCGCAGTGCCGTCTTCCGATTATCGCATCCGGAGGTGAATTGCGCAGGCCGCCGGCTACGTCACACGGGCGGCGGGCGGCGGTCACTGCGCGAAGTTCGCGCCCCGCCTAGCATCGGCTCATGGTTCCGGAGGAACTGGCGCGGGTGCTCGAGGAGTTCCTCGCCGACGCTCGCGACGCGGTGGTGCTGGAGGACGGCAAGGTCATCTTCGACTTCGGCCGCGCGCGCTACTCCGTCTCGGCGCAGCGCGGCAAGTGCCTGCTGCACCTGTGGTCGGAGGAGCGCAACACCGTGCGCCGCGTGCTGGATTGCCAGGCGAAGGGCGGCGTGCTGCGCCTGAGCGTGCAGCGCTTCGGGCAGTCGCGGCCTGCGCGCCTGGAGATCTGCCGCGACCGGGACCGCCGCGCTCCCAGCGAACGCCACCTGACGCGCATCCGCTACCTGCGCCTGCTGGAGCGCCTCCTGGAACGGGAGTACCCGGGCTGGACGGTCGAGAGCCTCAGCTCGGCCATGGACCTGGAGCGCTCTTTCGGGCCGATCTATGCCCGCGGGCTGGTGCGCCGCGGCGCCTCCGCCGGCGCGGTCCTGGGCGTCAACGCCCAGGAGACCCAAGGTTCGGTGGACGCTTCCCTGACCATCGGCCTGCTGTGGCTGGATCTCTGCCGCAGCCGCGCGACACGCTGTGTGGTCGAAGGCCTGAAGCTCTTCCTCCCCGCCGGAACCTCCGCCATCGTGCGCGAGCGGATGGCTCACCTGAACCACGCCGCGGCCAGGTTCGAACTCTACGAACTCGACGAGCGCGAGGAGACGCTGGCCGAGGTGGACTGCCGCGACCGCGGCAACATCGCCACCCGCCTGGTGCAGTGTGCGGACCGGGAGCACGCCTACCGGCGCTTCGCCGATTCCATCGCCCGCATCCTGGCGCTGCTGCCCCGGGCGGAGGTGGCGCCGCTCTCCGCCGCGGAAGTCGCCTTCCGCCTGCACGGCCTGGAGTTCGCGCGCGCCCGCCTGGCGCCGCACCGCGGCTCCTTCGAGAACGCGGAGGAGATCGTCTTCGGCGCCGGGCCCTGCGAGTTCCCCCTGACCGAGAAGAACATCGCGCAGTGCGGGGAGTTCCTGCGGCGGCTGGCGGCGGCGCGCCGTCCCGGCGGCAACCGCGGCGATCCCCTGTGGCGCCTGCAGCCGGAGCGCTGGCTGGAGTCGCTGGTGGTGCGCGACCTGGCCGCCCTCGACGCCCGCCTCGATTCCGCCGCGGTCTACTCCCAGGTGCCCGCCTTCTCCGCCAACGACCGCGCCATGAACGACGTGCTGGGGGTCACCCGCGAGGGCCGCCTGGCCGTGCTCGAA
>DATIWW010000275.1:0-2441 GCA_035519175.1 Terriglobales bacterium | reverse complement strand
GCCGCAACGGCGGCAAGTTCCCCACTCCCCACGTCTCGCACATCATCGCGGGCGAGGAGGTGTACCCGGCACACGGTTCCAAGGATATGCCGGTCTGGGGTCCTGCCTTCCGGGCGCTGAGCCAGCACGACAAGTCGGTGGTCATGCTGCGCATCGACAACCTGACCAAGTACCTTGAGGAGCACCAGGTCAAGTAGGCGGCAGCGGACCCCGCGACCTTCGAAAGGAAGACTACCCGCGCGCCGAGGTGCGCCGTCCCAGAAAGAAGGCGACGGCAGCCAAGATGAGGATGAGCGCGATGATCCCCTGCGAGGCCACACAGTAGATGCACCACGTCTCCAGCACCTTCCATTCGACATAGGAGAGGCGCAGGGCAAAGGCCAGGCCGGCCAGCGCACCCAGCGCGGTGAGCAGGCGGAAGCGGCCGGCCAGGGCGGCCAGCAGCGCATATCCCAGGATGCCGATGGCGGCCACCGGCACTCCGCGGACCACCGCAAACATGCTGTGGTTCACCACGCCGCAATCCCAGCGCTCGTTGATGCTGCAGGGCGCGGGCTCGGTGTTGTAGTGCTCGCGCAGGGCCAGCGTCGAGACCACCACCCCGGCCAGGCACAGCACCACCAGCGCCGCAGTCAGGACCTTCATGAGCGCGCTCCGCGCTCCATCCTACACCCCGGTTTTGGATCTTCGCCATGAGCGGGAATGCTCCCTACGCGTGTGCCTTCGCGGAGGGGCGCCAAGGCGTGCCCAGCCGTAGCGCGGGGGACGCGCGCCGCCGATGGCGTCATGGCGGCGGAGGCGATGCGGGCTTGCGCCGGGCCTCGGCGGCCTCCCGCTTCTCCAGCTCCATCATCAGGTGCATCCTGACGGTGGCGCTCAAGCGGAAGTGCTTGAGGGCGTCGCGCAGCGCCGCCGAAGGGAGGCCCTTGGCGAAGTAAAGAACGCGGGGCAGCGGGGTCTTGTCGTTGCGCAGCAGGGTGAGCTGGACCTCGCGGCGCAGCGACCACTTGGGATGGCGGCACACCGCCTCCACGAAGCCCTGCGGCGGATCGTCACTCATCAGCGCCTTCACGACCCAGGCCTCGGTCATCTGCGGGTTGACCAGGGCGGCCTCGAGGATGCGCTGCTCCGGGTCCAGAAGCAGCGCCGCCGCCACCCGCCCGGAGGCGCGCTTGGCCAGCGCCAGGCGCTCGCCCGCGGAGACGGTCTCCAGCCGCGCCACGATGCTCTCTTCCACCGCCAGCTTCAGGTCGGCGGCCACACCCGGGGTGAGCGCGATCTGCATGAGCTCGAAGGTGTAGAGGTGGCGGGCGATGGGCAGGGCGACGTAGCGGGGCGTGCGGGGATGGCGCACCACCGCGACGATCACCTTGCGGTGCTTCATGACCGTGCCGTTCTTGGCCAGGGCCTCCAGCACGGTGTGGTGCAGGTCGCGGCGGGTCAGCAGCGCCAGCGCCAGTTCTTCGGTGAGACGGGCGTCGCCGGCCGCCTCGCGCAGCGACTCGGTGGAAGTATCGTGGATGCGCGCCTCCAGTTGCGCCAGTTCAGCGGGCGAGAGCTTCCTCGGTGGCGAAAGGACGGCGTGCTCCGGTTTCATACTCAGCCCCATTATCGCTCGCGCGAGGCCCCCACGTAGCTCTGGCGCGCCAGCGCCAGGGCTCCCAGCACCGGCTGGACCACCGCGGAGAGGATCTCGGCTTGGGGCCGCTCGGCCAGCAAGGAACCGCTGAAGGTGCGGCGCACCTCGGCGGAGTTCTGGAAGACGCCGCCCGCCATGGCCACCCGCAGGGCCGCCGAGCCCGGCCACAGCCGCCGCATCACCAGCTTGGCCAACCCGGAGAGTTCGCTGCCCGCCTGGATGAGGAGTTCGCGCGCGCCCGTCCCGGGGAGCTGGGCAGCGCGCAGCAGGTTTGGCAGCAGCGCGGCAAAGTCGGGCGGCGGCTGGGCATTGACCGCGCGCACCAGCTCGTCGCAGGTGGCTACGCCCAGGCCCTGGAGGACGCCCTCGGCCAGCGGTGAGGTCTCTCCACTGTCGTAGGCGCGCAACACGGCCGCCACCGCCTGGCGGCCGATCCAGCTTCCCGAGCCCTCATCGGAAACAGCCGGACCCCAGCCGCCGGCGCGCGCCGTCTGCCCGGTCGGGTTGCGGCCGTAGGCGATGGAACCGGTTCCGGCGATGACCACCAGCCCGGGGCCGCCGCCAAAGGCGGCTTCCAGCGCGACCACCATGTCGCCCCGCACCTCGACCTCGCCCGCTACCAGGCCGCTCACCAGCTCCCGCGCCAGGCACGCAATCTCGGGATTGGCGGCCCCGGCCAGACCGATGCAGGTGCGCTGGATGCTGGCGCGCTCCACCTCCGCCGCCACGCAGGCCATCCCGATGGCCTGATGCAGCGCTGCCCGTGCCTCCTGCCGGCCCACGCTCTGGATCTTGCACGCGG
>DATIWW010000274.1:0-4124 GCA_035519175.1 Terriglobales bacterium | reverse complement strand
CTGGGTGTCGACCAGGGCGAGAGCGTCGGCCAGGAGCTGGGCGGTGTCGGCGCCGTTGGCGTGGCCGTTGGCGCGGGTCTGGTGCACGTGCTGGTGGTAGCGGAGCTGGGCCAGCAGGCACTCGCGCAGGTCGCGGGCGGCGACCCCGACCGGGTCCATCTGGCGCACCAGCTCGATGGCCTCCTGGAGGGCGGCGCGATCGAAGGCGGGCTTGGCGGCGGGAGGAGCGGCCTCCACCGCAACCGGAACCGGAGCGGGGGCGGCCGCGGCCGCCACTGCCGCGGGCTCGGTCACGGGCGGCACGGCCGCGGCGGCAGCGGGGGGCGCTTCTTCTTCTTCCTCGTCCTCCTCCGACGGCATGGGCACGCCGGCTTCGGCCGCGACCAGGCCCAGCAACTCGTCGTCGCTGGCGGTGAGGTAGCCGTCCTCGTTGAGGTTGCCGATGATGAGTTCGGCGGCCTCGCGCACCTCGGGGCGCACGCTCATGGCGCCCAGTTGCCACATCAGGTGGTCGGTGAGGGTGGCGGGCCGGGAGAGGAAGTTCTCGAAGGAGGGCTTGTCGATCTCTTCGGACTGGGGGCTGCGATAGCCTGGGTCGAGATAGTTCTGGAAGAAGGAGCCGAAATCGATCTCGTCAAAGGGGTCTTTCTTCTCGTTGGCCAGGACGGGCTCTTCCGGGACCTCTTCGCGCTCGCGCTGCTCCTGGCGGCCGGCCACCTCGTCGAGCAGCGGCACCTGCGCGTCCAGCTCCTCCAGGATGGGGTTCTCCATGATCTCGGCGGTGATCATGTCCTTGAGCTCCAGCTTGTTGAGCGCCAGCACGCTCACCATCTGCACGAGCCCGGGCGTGAGGATCTGCTTTTGCGAGACCCGCAGGTTCAATCTGGGCTGGAGCAGGACCATAAGGTTTCCTGAACGGCGCGGGGGCCGGCCCCGCCGGCGGAATCAGACCAGGGAGAAACTTTCTCCCAGATAGACGCGTTTGACCTCCGGATCGTTGCCAAGCTGCTCGGGGGTGCCCGAGCGGAAGATCCTGCCTTCGTTGATAATGTAGGCGCGATCGGTGACCGACAGGGTCTCGCGCACGTTGTGGTCGGTGACCAGCACCCCGATGCCGCTGGACTTCAGGTCGAAGATGATCTTCTGCAGGTCGAGCACGGCGATGGGGTCGATGCCGGAAAAGGGCTCGTCCAGCAGGATGAAGGCCGGGGTGATGCACAGGGCGCGGGCGATCTCCACCCGCCGGCGCTCGCCCCCGGAGAGGGCATAGCCGCGGTTCTTGCGGATGTAGCCCAGGCCGAGCTGGTCGATGAGTTCCTCCAGGCGCTCCCGGCGCTCGTGCCAGGAGATGGGCTGGGCCTCCAGCACCGCCAAGATGTTCTCCTCCACCGTCAGCTTGCGGAAGACGGAGGGCTCCTGGGGCAGGTAGCTGATGCCGTGGTTGCGCGCCCGCAGGTACATGGGCACGTTGGTGAGGTCGGTGCCGTTGATGTGGATGCGCCCGGTGTCGGCGGGGGTGAGGCCCACGATCATGTAGAAAGTGGTGGTTTTCCCGGCCCCGTTGGGCCCTAGCAGGCCCACTACTTCCCCCTGGGCGACCTCCAGACTCACGCCGTTGACTACCCTTCGCCCTCGGTACGATTTGCCGAGCTCGTCGGTCGCCAGGGTCGACATCTATTTGCTGACTCGCGTCCGGGTTACGGTGCGTGTGGAACCCTTGCTTTCCACGAGCACCCTATCATCGCGACTGAAGAAAGTCAACGAATCCCCGGTCACAGAGCCGTGTTCGGCATCAAAAATGCTAGGAGGACCGCCCGTCAGGACGAACTTACCGTCCCCTGGGGTATAGACCAGGTGGTCGCCCTGGGCTTGGCGACCGCCCTCCTGCACCCGGATATGGCCCTCGGCCACCACCCGCTCCACCCGGCTGGCGCTGGGAGGCGCCCCGGGCTCGGCCTTCTCTGCCCGCGGCACCAGCACCACCGTGGCCTGGTCGGCGGTGAGGGTGGCGTCGGCGCTCTTGGTGGTCACCCCACCCTCCAGATGGGCCTGGCGCTCCGCGTCCGCGTAGCTGAGGCGCCCGGAAAGCACGTTGACCGGGATCACCTTCCCCTTCTCGCTCTCCTCCACGAAGACGGTGGAGACCAACTCGCCCCCGGCGGCCTGGGCGGTCAGGGTGCGGTGCTGGCGGTCAAAGGTGATGACCGGGGCCTGCACGATGTTGGCGCCCTGCCAGAGGCGGGCCTGGCCGCTGTAGCGCGCCACCCCGGTCTCCTGGCGCGCGGTGGCCGAACGCGCGGTCACGTGGATGGGATCGGAAGAGGCCAGCAGCGCGCCCCCGGGCTGCGGCTTCAGGTCCACATAGGTGGACTTGACGTCGCCCTCGGCCGTGGCCTGGCCGCTGCGCCGGTCGAAGCGGATGGTCTGGGCGGTGGTGGTGAGGCCGCTCTCGCTCACCCGGGGCGCGCCGGTGAGCACCAAGGTGTCGTCGGCGGGGAGGTAGCGCGCCTGCCCGGCGGTGGCGGTGCGCGGCCCCTCGCTGTATTGCACCTGGCCCTCCTGCAGCACTCCCGCGATGCCGCCGCGGGGAGCGAAGCTCACGGTCAGCGACTGGCTGGTGCTGACGCGGTCGGGCTTGCCGGGGGTGGCCGAGACGATGCGGGCGTTGGGGGCTCCGTGCAGGCTCCGCAGGTGGTTGCGGGCGTCGAAGGAGGCCTGGAACTGGGCGGCGGTGACCACGGTGGAGGCCGCGGGCGCCGTCCCCGGCGCGGGCAGCAGGGTGATCTGGGCGGGGCCGGCGGTGACGGCCTGGTCCAGCCGCTTGCCTTCCTTGATGAAGAAATCCACTCCCTGGGCGGCCAGGTCCACTCCCTGGGCCGCCGGGCTCTTGCCCTGGGCGGGCCGCGGCGGCTGGGTGAAGCGGACCCCGTCCACGGCGGAGATCTTGCTGAGGCGGTTGCGCGCCCCGAAGTCGAGCAGGGCGCGCCCGGCGGTGCCGCTGGCCACGGTCTCGCCCGCAAGCTCCAGCGCCACCGGCCCGCGTAGCATCGCCGAGCGCAGCAGGTCGCGCGCCCCCATGCGGAAATCGGCTTGAGGAGCGCTCAGGCGGGCGCTGGTAGGACCTTGGGCGGCGCCGCGTACGTCGCCGGAGGCCACCACGTGGTCCAGGGTGTTGTCGTCGCGCAAAAAGAAGGTCAGCTTCTGGCACTCCAGGGAGCGCTCGCCCTGTTCGACGCGCACCGAGTCCAGTTCCGCCTGGCGGGGCTCCTTGGTGAAGACGGCGTGGTCGGCGTGCACGGTGGCGCCGCGGGGACCGGCCAGCTTCACCCGCACCTGCGAGCGCAGGGTGAGCAGATTGGCGCGCGAATCGTAGTAGGCGCCCACGGCGGAGCCGCTGGCCTGGGGCACGCGGAATTCGATGGCCCCGGTGGCCGAGGCGAAGCCGGTGTTGCGGTTGAAGGTCATGCCGTGGGTGCTGAGGTGGATGGGATTCTTCAGCTCCCGCGGCGGCACCTGGTCGGGACGCAGCGGCCCCTCCAGGTCGTTTTCCAGGTCGATGTTGACCTCGCCGGGCGCGGAGATCTCCCCGCTCTGCGGGTCATACTCAAAGTCGGAGCCGTAGATCTGGTCATAGCGGTTGGCCTGGCGGCCGTAGACCACGATGCTCACGTCCTGGAGCTGGATGCGACCGTTCTGCTTGAGCTGGACCTGCCGGGAGGCGCGGACGGTGAACACCGTGCGCCCGCCCTCGGAGTAGGAGTAGGTGTAGCCGGTGGTGCTCTGCTGGACCTCGCTGGAGACCCTGGGCGCCGGCCCGCGCGAGACAGGCCGGGCGCGCAGCCGGGCATAGACGTAGAAGCCGGCCACCACCAGCACGATGGCCGCGGCGGAAAGGGCGAAGGCGCGCCGCAGGCGCTGAACCGGGACGGGCATTGCTTCCCATCTTACAGGATGGGATCGGCTAGCTGCGGCGCAGGACCAGGGTGCCGGCGATCATGTCGTGCAGCGCCTGCTTCTTCTCCGTCCAGCCCGCCATCATGTAGCCGATCAGCAGGGTGGCCGAGGAAATGAGCTTGGAGAAGTGGCGGCCGGTGGCGCGGGCGAAGGAGATGCGCCGCCCGCTC
>DATIWW010000273.1:0-3912 GCA_035519175.1 Terriglobales bacterium | reverse complement strand
CGTCGGTGGGCATCACCGCACCCTCGCGCACGATCTCCTTCGCGCTGATCTTCTTGTCGTAGAGGCGCTGGTTGGCGTCTCCATCCTGATGCAGGGTGGCGCCATCGAGCGAGACCCCTGCGAACAGGCCGCTGGATCGCGAGTAGGTCACCAGGTCCGCCCCGCCCACGCTGCTGGCCGTGCTCTGGGCGCTGCTGGGACCCGCGGTGGCGCTGGCGTCCGCCCCCACCTTGGTCTTGTCCTGCAGGATGGCGTTCACACCCTTGTCGTCCATCACCAGCAGGACGAAGTCGGTGGAGGAGCCGCCCACCTGCAGCCCGACGCTGGCCCCGCCGATGCTGTACATGGCGGGCGCCGACCACTTGCCGCTGAAGTTGGCGCCGCTGCGGCAGCTCAGGGCCCCGCGGCCGCCGCTGCCGCCCACGCTCAAGCCGCCCTTCTTCACGTTCGGGAGCACCAGGATGCAGCGGGCGCTATGCAGCAGGTCGGGCGAGATCTTGGGCGCCACGTCCTGCAGCACGGTGGTGGCATTCCTGATGGTCTCTTCGTCCTTTTCCTTGCTGGCGCCCCAGGCAGGGAGAGCGATCAGGACCACCAGCACGGACATGAGGAACCAGGGGAAAGCTCGTCTCATGACATCCTCCTTAGACACCAGTCATCCTAGTCTCGGGGCGCAAGCGGCGCAACCCGAAAGGCGTAATCCCGCTGGGAAGGGCTAGCGCGCCCGTGCCAGCACCACGGTGACGTCGTCGGGCTGCTCCTGCGACCCGATCCAGTCCGCGACCGCGGCCAGCACCGCATCGCTGATCTCGGCCAGCGGCAGGCTGCGGTTCTCGCGCACGATCTCGATCAGCCGCTCTTCGCCGAATTCCCCGAAATCGTTCTCCGGCTCGGTGACGCCATCGCTGTAGGCCAGGAAGATGTCGCCGGGATGCAGCTCCATGCTGGCTTCCTGGTGGGAGATGTTGTCGAACAGGCCGATCACCAGCCCGGCCGCGCGGTCCAGGCGGCGCACGGCGCCGTCGGCCCCGATCACCAGCGGCGGCAGGTGTCCCGCGTTGGAGTAGGTGAGCCGCCGCACCTGGCTGTCGTACAGCCCCAGGAACAGGGTGGCGTACTTTTCCGCCGGCGTGCTGTGGTAGAGATGGCGGTTGAGCAGCCAGAGCACGCTGGCGGGCGACTGGATGCCGTTGCTGGAAACCAGCGGGGTGCCGCCCTGGCCGGCGCGCGCCGCGGCCAGCGCCGCCTTGCCCGCCACCGCCATCTCCGAGGGCTCCGGCATGCGCCCGAACTCGTAGGCGCGCACCGCCGAGTGGATGGTGGCCATCAGCAGCGCCGCCGAGATGCCCTTGCCGCTGATGTCGCCCACCGCGATGGCCATCTTGCCGCTGCCCAGCGCCAGAAAGTCGTAGTAGTCGCCGCTCACCACCCGCGCCGGCCGGCACACCCCGTGCACCTCCAGCGACTCCAGGTGCGTGGCCTGGGCGGGGAAGAGCTGCGCCTGCACCTCCTGGGCGATAGCCAGCTCGTTCTGCAGGCGCTCCTTCTCCCGCTGCTCGGCCAGCAGTTGCTCCAGGGACTCCGCCATGGAGTTGAAGGAGGTCTCGAGCGCGGCCAGTTGGTCCTTGGAGCGGACCTGGATGCGGTGCTTGAGGTCGCCGCGGTTGATGTGTTGGGTGGCCCGATAGAGCTCGGCCACCGACCGGGTCATGGTGCGGGTCAGGCCCAAACCGATGAGCAGGGCGAACAGCTCGATGAGGCCGAAGCAGACCGCAGCGGCCATCAGCACGATCAGCACCGCGTCTCCCAGCCGCCCCAGGCTGCCGGAGTAGGCCGAGAACAGGCGCAGGTACAGCGCCGACACCCGGCTGTCCACCGACAGCAGGGTGAGGGTGGGCTTGCCGCTCTCCCACTCCGTGGTGCCCAGCACGCTGCCCAGGCGCAGCTCGCTGTCCAGGCGGTTGGCCGGGGCGGGAAGGGCGCCGAAGCTGACCGCGCTGGCGCGCTCGCCGCGCACCGGCTCGAATTCGATCTCCTCACCACCGGCTTCGATGCGCACCGGCGCCCGGCGCTGCTGTGCGGGGCCCGCCGGCGAGGGCGGCGCGGCGCCCTCGCGGGTGGGCTTGGCCGGGTAGAGCGTGATCTGCCCGAAGCTCCCGATCACTTTCTCCAGCGCGCTGCTCTGCAGGGGCAGGTCGGAGATCACGGTCACCCTCTCGCCGCCCACCGGCAGCACGCTCAGCGCGCGCAGGTGCAGGCCGCGGTCCGGGTCCACCGTCAGCCCGGCAAAGTGGTTCTGGGCCCAGCCCGGCAGGCTGCTGGCCGCCGCCTCGGTCCCCGGCGCCGCCCAGGTGACCGCCTGCCCGCGATACCATGCCGTCACCCTCAGGCCGGGAAAGCCCTCTTCCGGTTTCTGCTGCGGCGCCAGCGCGGTCGCGGACTGCAAGGAGACGGCCCGTCCCTGGCGCAGGTCGGCCGCGACCTCGCCCGCCACGGTGTTGTTGAGCATGTCCAGACGGCGCGCTCCAGCCTGCAGGTCGGAGTTGATCACGTAGGCCGAGAACTGGTTGGTGAACAGGTAGCCCGCGAGCAGCGCCATCAGCACCACCAGCGCCACCGGGATCACACCGATGAAGACGTAGGTGACCACCAGGCGGTTGCGCAGGCTCCACAACAGGCGGCGCCGCACCCAGCGCAGCAGCAGCAGCACCGCCAGCGCGCCCAGCGAGACGTTGAGCAGCGTCACCCAGGAGCGCAGTCCGGTGTGGACGGGGCTGGAGGGGATCAGCAGCAGGACCTTCCACAGCACGTACAGGAACAGGTTCAGGATGAGCAGGTAGAGGGTGAAGCGCGCCAAGCCGCTCCGCGGGATCCATCCCGCCAGCCTGCGCCGCAACCATCGGTAGGAAGTGGAAGCCATGGAAGAGTGCGCCTGTTCCTCTCGATTATAGATTGCCGGCGGACCCTCACCGGCTGCGCCGGCCGGCGCAGATCGCCCTTTCCGCGACGCCGTGGCTCAAAGGGGATTGTAAGCGCAGTCTGTGAAGCTGCTGTGAAAGAGAGCAGCGGCTACAGCCCGAAGAGCTCGCGCAGGCGCTTGGTCTGGGCCCGGCTCACGGGAATCTCGGCTTGCTTCTTGTCGTCCATGCGAAGCTGGTAAGAACTCTTGAACCAGGGCACCACTTCCTTGATGCGGTTGATGTTGACCAGGTAGGAGCGGTGCACCCGCCAGAACAGGCTGGGATCCAGGCTCTCCAGCAATTCTTCCAGGGTGCGGCAGTTGGACTGGCCCTCCACCGCGGTGGTGGCCACGGTGATGACGCCGTCCTCGATGGAGGCATAGCAGATGTCCTTCTGGTCCACCAGGAAGAGCCGCCCGCCGAACTTGAGCACGATCTTGGAGGCCGCGGGCTTCTGCGCCTCCAGCATCTTGACCAGGGTCTCCAGCTTGTCGGCGGGAGCCAGGTCGCTGCTCAGCTTCTTGCGCACCCGCTGCACCGACTGCGCCACTCGCTTCTTGTCGAAGGGCTTGAGCAGGTAATCGACGGCGTTGACCTCGAAGGCCTTCACCGCGTACTGGTCGTAGGCGGTGGCGAAGACGATCTGGGGCAGCGGCACCTTCTTGTCCACCAGCCGCTTGATCACCCCGAAGCCGTCCAGCCCGGGCATCTGCACGTCCAGGAAGACCAGGTCGGGAGCGTGCTCGCGGATCAGGCTCACCGCCTCCACGCCGTTCTTGCCCTGCGCCACCACCTCCACGTCGCCCACCGACTTCAGCAGATAGGCGAGCTCGTCCCGCGCCAGTTGCTCGTCGTCCACGATGACTGCGGATAGGGACATCCCTGTCTTCTCCTGGAATCGGTGTTAGGAGTATAGCGACCGTGCTTCTGCGGCGCAACGCGCGGCCCCTCC
>DATIWW010000272.1:0-6878 GCA_035519175.1 Terriglobales bacterium | reverse complement strand
CAGCGCCGTGGCGGCGTCGTGGCAGGCGACCACGTTGATGTTCTCGCGGCGGAAGGCGATCTTGATGACCTCGCGCATGGTGGCGCTGTCATCGATGAAATAGACGGTGGGGGTCGGCGTCAGCGGGGTGTCGCTCATTGCGAACCTCCCTCGGCCGCGTCATGCCCGCTCTCATCCACTTCGCGGAGAGCGTCGAGCATCAGCTCGGTGGCCGAGCGCAGCACGGTGCGGGTGGCGGCGGTGGCTCCGGGAACGAACTTGTAGACGCCGTTCTCCACCTGGTTGCAGCTCTTGACGATGTGGACCACGGCGTCGTCGCCGATCAGGTCGCCGCTCTCGGCATGGCAGACGTCGCCGGCGTCGAAGAAGATGATGCCGTCGGTTTCGCCGGCGTTGACGTGCAGGGCGCCGGTCTGCCGCGAGTGGGTCAGCATCTGGATCACCCCCGGCAACTCCATGTGCGACAGGCTGCCGCTGAGCGCGGTCTCCGAGCCGGTGAGCATCTGGGTGGGCTGGAAGCCTTCCTGGTGGCTGCGCAGGAAGCTGCGCACGTGGGCGGCGATGTGCTCCGGGCCCAGGCGGCGGTCCACGTAGTCGTCGCAGCCGGCGCGGAAGGCCTCCATCAGCGCCTGGTCGCCGCCGTCGCCGATGGCGATGATGGGAATGTGCGCCGTCTTCAGGTCGGCGTGCAGGATCTTGGGCAGCTCGTGCGCTCCCATCTCCCGCAGGTTGGTGGCGCAGAGGATGGCGGCGGGCGTGTTCCACTCCAGCATGGTCATGGCGTAGGCCGACTGGGTGCTGTGCACCACGTCGAAGCCCTCGTGCTTGAGGGCGTCGCCCAGCCGCTTGGCGAAGAAGACGTTGCTGTCGATGACCAGGATCCTGGGCGGGGTGGCGGTGGCGGCGGCGCTCATGCGGACACCTCCGCCTCGGCCAGCTTCTCCAGGTCGAGCAATTCGACGATCTCGCGCTCCAGGGAGAGCAGCCCCACCACGTAGGCGGGCAGCTTGCCTGCGGGCGGCACCACTTCCCCGGTCGTAAGCTCACACTCCCCGGAGACCGGGATGGCGGTCCACTCCGGGGCGGCGCCGAAACGGCGCGTGGCGATGAGGTAGAACTTGCGCGCAGGCGCTCCCGGCCCGATCAGCACCTGGGCCACGTCGAAGACGGGCACGATGTGGGAGCGGCGCAGCAGCACTCCGGTGAGCAGCGGGGTGGTGTGCGGGAAGGCCTGCAGGCGGTCGGGGCGGGCCAGTTCGGTGACCAGGTCGGCGGGCAGCGCGAAGCGCTTCTTGCCCAGGGGAAAGAGGACGAAGGAGCGCCCGGCTGCCCGCGAAGTCGGATTGGCGTGCGCGCTGCTCATGCCGAAGCTGCTCCCGGGGCGGGGCCCTCCGCCGCCGCCGCCAGCTTGGAGGCGCTGGCCTGCGCCACCGCCACTTCGCCCTTGCTGAGGAACGACTCCGGCCGCACCACCGGCACCACCTGCTCGCCGAAAAGCGCCAGACCACGGTACCACTGCCGCTCCTCGCCTTCGAAGGCGCGGGGCAGGGCGTGCAGCACCGTGATCTCCGTGGTCCGTTCTATATTGTCCACCAGAACCGCCACCGGGAGGTGGCGCAGGATGAGCACGCGCGTGGCCCGCGAGGGCAGGATGTGGAAGTGCAGGTTGGAATCCACCACGAAGTAGGTCTTGCGCTCGCGCTCCAGCAGGTGCTTGACCTTGGGCAGGCGCGAGCCGGCGAAGCCCGCAGGCGCGGGGCGCAGGCCCTCGAGGCTGCGGATCTCCTCCACCGCGCTGACGGCGATGGCGAAGCTGGTGCCGGCCACGCTGAACAGGATGACGGCCTCGCCGCGGCGGGAAGAGCGCTTGCGCGGATCGGTGCGCGTGAGTCTCACAAGGCACCCACCCGGGCGGCGCCGAAGACGTAGAGCACGCGCTTCTCGACCGCAGGATAGATGGCGTCGATGCCCAGCACCTGGTCCACGCAGCCGGTGCGGATGGCCTCCGAGGGCATGCCGAAGATGACGCAGGTGGCCTCGTCCTGGGCGATGACGTGGCCGCCGGCGCCCTTGACCGCCTGCACCCCGCGCGCGGAATCGTTGCCCATCCCGGTGAGCACCACGCCGATGGTCATGGGCCCGGCGAAGGCCGCGACCGTCTCCAGGGTGACGTCGGCGCAGGGGCGGTAGCCGGAGATGCGGGGGCCGTCGTCCAGGGTGATGCGCCCGGTGGGCGAGAGCCGCAGGTGGTGGGAGCCGGGACAGACATAGAGCTGGCTGGGCTGCACGATCTCCCCGGGCTCGGCTTCCTTCACGCGGATGGCCGCGATCTCGCCCAACTGCTGGCTGAACTGCGCGGTGAAGCTGGCGGGCATGTGCTGGACCAGCAGCACCGCGCCGGGAAAATCCTTGGGGAAGAGAGGAATGAAGCGCATGAGGGTGGCGGGGCCGCCGGTGGAGGCGGCGATGACCACGATGGGGAAGCGGCCATTCGTCTTCCCCGGCTGGGGCGCAGGGGCGGCAGGCGCGGGACGGGGCGCGGCGGGGACGGAGGCCGCGGCCGGCGGCGGGGCGGGGGCGGGCGCGGCGGCGAAGCCCTGGGAGGTCTTGGGACGGACGGCGGTGCGCACCACGCGCACCTTGGCGGCCATCTTGAGCTTGCGCAGCAGTTCGTCGCGCACGCTGTTCATGTCGAGGTCGACGCCGCTGGAGGGCTTGGCCACGAAGTCGATGGCGCCCAGCTCCAGGGCCTTGAGCGTCGTGTCGGCGCCCTCGCGCGATTCCGAGGAGACGATCACGATGGGCCGGGGATGGCTCGACATGATGACTTCGGTGGCCTGCAGGCCGTCCATGTGCGGCATGTTGATGTCCATGGTGATGACGTCGGGCTTGAGCGACTCGGCCAGGCTGACGGCCTCGCGGCCGTCGCGGGCCTCGCCGATGACCTCGAGCTGCGGGTCGGCCAGCAAGATGCTCTGCAGCACCTTGCGCATGAAGGCCGAATCGTCGGCGATCAGCACCCGGATTCGCTTGCCCGTACCGTTCATGCCTGCTTCTCTGTGCTCCCCACCGGCGCGCCTTCCGGCTTGGGCGGCCCGGCGACGCCGATGAGTTCGGCCACCGCCGCCAGGAACTGGTCCTCCTGCACCGGCTTGGTGAGGAAGGTGGAGGCGCCCTCACGCATGGCGCGGTCGCGGTGCTTGGCGCCGGCGCGCGAGGTGACCACCATCACCGGGATCTTCCTGGTCTCCGGGTTCTGCTGCAGGTGCGCGATGAGTTCGTAGCCGTTGGTGCGCGGCATCTCCAGGTCGGTCACCACTAGGTCGCACAGCGTCTGGGTGGCGATCTCCAGGGCCTCCAGGCCGTCGGCGGCCAGGCGCACGCGGTAGCCGGCCTTCTCCAGCATGCGGCCGACGAACTTGCGCACGCTGATGGAATCGTCGGCCAGGACCACCACTTTCTCCGTGGGCACCACGTCGATGGCGGCGGCGGGGATCTCGCCCTGGGCCACGGCCACGGCGCCGGGCGCGAAGACGCGGGCGGCGGTGGCCGCGGTCATGAGCGGGCGGCGCTCGATGGCCTCGCCCGCCACCAGGCGGTTCACGTCGATCAGCAGGATGAGGCTGCCGTCGGGGGCGATGGTGGCCCCGGGGAACAGCTTCAGGTTGCGCAGGTACTCGCCCAGGTTCTTGATGACGATCTCGTCCTTGCGCAGCACCTCCTCCACCACCACGCCCACCTGGCGTCCGGCCACGTTGACGATGACCATGCGGTAGTAGCCGTTGACCGGCTTGACCGGCTCCAGGCCGAGGTGGGTGTCGAGGCGCACCACCTCGGTGACCATGTCGCGCACCTTGGTGAGCAGCTTGCCGCCCACCTCTTCGAGGTCTTCGTCGCGCAGGCGGCGGATCTCCTCCACCACCGCCAGCGGCAGGGCGAACAGCGAGTCATTGCAGCGCACGAACAGTGCCTGCGAGATGATGAGGGTGAGCGGCACCTTGAGGGTGAAGCGGCTGCCCTGCCCTTTCTGGGTCTCGATCTCGATCTCGCCGTTGAGGGCGGTCAGGTTGGCCTTCACCACGTCCAGGCCGACGCCGCGGCCCGCCAGCTCGGTCTTGCGCGGGGCGGTGGAGAAGCCGGGGTGGAAGAGGAACTCCAGCAGCTCGCGCTCGCTCAGGCGCTCGGCGTCCTCGGCCGCGACCAGGCCGGCCTCCACGGCGGTAGCGCGCACCTTCTCGTAGTCGATGCCGCGGCCGTCGTCCTCGACCTCGATGTAGATGTGGTTGCCGCGGTGGTAGGCGCGCACGGCCACGGTGCCGTGGTCGGGCTTGCCGCCGTGGTAGCGCTCCTCGGTGCGCTCGATGCCGTGGGCCACGGCGTTGCGCACCAGGTGCACCAGGGGATCGGAGATCTGCTGGATGATGTTGTTATCGAGCTCGGTCTCGGCGCCCGCCAGGGTGAGATCCACGTGCTTGCCGGCGGCGTGGGCGGCGTCGCGCACGGTGCGCGAGAGCCGGGTGTAGAGGTTGCCGATGGGCACCATGCGCGACTGCGTGATCTCGTCCTGCAGGCGGTGGGCCAGCTTGGTGAACTCGTCGATGTCGGAGTCCACCCGGCGCACAAAGCCGTCGAGCTGGGTCAGCACCTCGGTGATGTCGGCGGAGATCTCCGAGAGCGAGCGAGAGAGGATGTTGAACTCGTCGTAGCGGTCCATCTCCAGCTCGCTGAACTCGGCCAGCGAGGCGTCGTAGCTGTGGGTGTAGCTGGAGTAGCCGCCGCGGAAGGGATAGGGCTCGACGGGGCGGGCCGCCGGCAGGGAGCGCCCGGTCAGGCTGCTGAACTCGTACTTCTCCTGGAACTCGCCGATCTTGTCGGCCATGCGCGCCTTGGAAAAATTGAGGACGTCGGCCAGGCGCTCCAGCTCGTTCAGGCGGCCCAGCATGCGGGTGCGGTTGATGACCAGTTCGCCCACCGCGTTCATCATGCGGTCCAGGCGCTCCAGGGCGACGCGCACCGATTTGGATTGGGGCATGGCCGCCAATTCGCGCTTGCCGGGCAGGACCTCAGCCGGCTCGGGCTCGGCGGCCATTTCCGCGGGAGCGGGCGCAGCCGCGGGCACTTCCGCCGGGAGCGCGGGCGCGACTTCGGCGGGCGCGGGCAGTGGAGCTTCCGCGGCCGGCGCGACCGCTTCCGGCGGCGCCGCTGGAGGCGCAGCCACCGTCTCGACGGCTTCCTGCGGGGCCAGGCGGGCGATGCGCAGCAAGAGCGAGCGCGTGCCCGCGCGCATGGTGGCTTCATCCGGCCACTGCCGGTAGAGGAACTTCTTGAGCGTGTCCACCGCCTCCAGGCAGATGTCCACGATGCCGGCGCTGGGGCGGAGCACGCCGTCGCGCAGCCGCCCGATCAGGTCCTCGGCGCGGTGGGCGACGTGGGCGATGCGGTGCAGCCCCACCTGCGCCGCCGCTCCCTTCAGCGTGTGCACGGCGCGGAAGAGCTTGTTGATGTCGGCGGCGTTGGGATTGGCCTCCAGCGAGAGCAGGCATTCGGTGACCACCTGGAGGTGCTCTTCGGCTTCGGGCACGAAGAACTCCAGGATCTCCTGGCCGACCTCAGCGTCCGGCGGCAATTCCTCGACCACCGGCTCGGGAGGCGGGGGCGGCGCCTCGACTTCGGCAGCGGCCGCCTCCGCACCCTCGGGCGCGGCCTCCGCCGCCGGCGCCTGGAAGGCGAAGGGATACTTCTCCTTGAAGGCGTTGATCTCCTCCACCGCCTCCACCGCGTTGGCGCTGATGAGCAGCAGGTCGGACTCCAGCACGGCGATGGCTTCGGAGATGAACTCCACCAGGGGGCCGGAGGCCTCCGCGCCGATGGTGGCGTTCATGGCGTACTGGAAGATGTGGGCGAGCTTGCCCGCCACTTCGGAGAAGAGCGGGTAGCCGTAGCTGGCGGAGGTGCCGGTGAGGGTGTGAGCCGAGATATAGAGGCGCTCGACGTCCTCGGGGACGGGATAAGGGTCCTGCAGGATGCCGGAGTACTCGCGCAGGAACTGCAGGTGCTCGGAGGCCTCCTGCAGGAAGACTTCGACGAACTCGCCGCCGGGCGCGCTCACGGCTTCTCCTGGGCCAGGGCGCTGGCCCTGGCGCCCACCCCCGCGGGGGGCTTGTGGTAGAGGATGGAGTCCTTGTGCACCATGGACTCGAATTTCACCGGCAGGTGGGCCACCGACTCGGCGTGCCCGAGGAAGAGGTAGCCGCCGGGTTCCAGGTAGTCGTAGAAGCGTTGAATGAGCTGCGCGCGCCGCTCCTCGGAAAAGTAGATCATCACGTTCATGCAGAAGATGCAGTCGAAGCGCCCCATGTAGATGACCTGGGCGAGGTTCATGGGGGCGAAGGTGACCATGTTGCGAATCTTGGGCTTGACCATGAACTGGTCGCCCACCCGCGCGAAGTAGTTCTCGACGCGCGGCGGGGTGAGGGCCTCGACATCGCGGCGGGAGTAAACGCCGCGCTCGGCGCGCTGCAGGGCCTCGCGGCTGACGTCGGTGGCCAGGATGTGGATGTTCCAAGCCTCGGCCAGCTCGAAGGTGTCGGCGATGGTCATGGCGATGGAGTAGGGTTCCTCGCCGGTGGAACAGCCCGCGCTCCAGATGCGCAGGGTGCGCGGGCTCTCCCAGAACTTCTTCATGTGCAGTTCGGGCAGGATGCGCTTTTCCAGGGCCTCGAAGACCGAGGGATAGCGGAAGAAGCTGGTCTCCTGGGTGAGCAGGCGCTCCAGCAGGGCGTCGTACTCGACGTTGGAATTGCGCAGCAGGCGCAGCAGTTCGTGGCCGCGGGCCAGCTTCTTGGCGGCCATGTGTTCCTGCAGGCGGCCGAAGAAGA
>DATIWW010000271.1:0-4370 GCA_035519175.1 Terriglobales bacterium | reverse complement strand
ATCATCTCCGGATCCCGCCGGTTCATCAGGTCGCGCAGGGTGTAGAAGGGCAGGAAGGCGTTGGTGTTGTCGGGGCCGTTGTTGGAGGAGTCCTGCACCTTCTTGCGCAGCAGCCCGATGACCTGGAACTCCTGCCCGTTCACGTTGACGTTCAGCCCCACCGGAGAACGGTTGCCGAAGACCTTCTTGGCGGCGTCGGGACCGAAGATGACCACCCGGCGGTGCTGCAGGAAGTCATCGTCGTTGAAGAAGCGGCCCTCGGCGATCTCCAGGCGGCGCATGCCGGCATAGGGCTGCTCGATGAACTTGCTGGAGACGGAAAGCACGCGAGTGCCGTACTTGTAGCCCAGGTCGTCGTCCCACTCGCCGCTGACCGCCTTGACGATGGGGACCTCGTCGCGGATGGCCTGCAGATCGTCGAACTCGAAATGGATGCGGCGGCCGGAGCGCTGCCCGCCCGCCTGCATGCTGGTCTGGCCCTCCCACACCATGATCACGTTGTTGCCGATGCCCAGGAAGGCGTTGAGCACGCTGCGGCTCACGCCTTCGCCGTAGGCCAGCAGCAGCACCACCGAGGCCAGGCCCCACACGATGCCCAGCATGGTCAGCAGCGAGCGCAGGCGATTGCGCATCAGCGCCAGCCAGCCTTGCACGATCAATTCCCGGAGCATCATGGTTCTCGCCCCTGCTTTCTACCGCACCTCGATGTGGCCCGAGCCGGTGCGCACCTCCAGCAGGTAGCCGCCGCCCCGCACCTTGCCCTGCAGGTCGCTCTTGCTGACCGTCCCCTGGATGGTCAGGGGGAGATCGATGGTGATGCCGCCGGAGCCGGTGTGGGCGCGGAAGTCGAAGGCGGCGTCGGCGGGCAGCCGTACGCTGATGCCGCCGGAGCCGGCCTCCAGCCTCCAGTCGCCGGTAGGCCGGCCGTCCACGTTGATGCCGCCGCTGCCGGTCTCCGCGTGCAGCGCGCCGCGCACGTTGTGCAGCTCCATGTGGCCGGAGCCGGTCTCCGCCTCCACGTCACCCGGGGCGCTCTGCTCCAGGGTGATATCGCCGCTGCCCGTCTGGGCGTTCACGCGCCCATGGATGTCCTGGGCATGAATGTTGCCGCTGCCGGTGTGCAGCTGCACTCCCGCCCCGATAGCGCCGAGGGTGATGCTTCCCGAGCCGGTGTGGGCCTGTACCTCCAGCTTGATATCGGAGATGGCGATGCTTCCCGAGCCCGTCTGGGCGTGCACCGGCCCGGTCAGCCCGCGGATCTCCTGGCTGCCCGAGCCGCTTTCGGAGCGCACCTGGGTCTCCGCCGGCACCTCCAGCTCGTAGCTGATGGAGACGTTCCTCTTCAGCTCCTCGTCCTCGATGCGCCCGATGCGGATGATGTTGCCCATCTGCTCGATGGGGGGATTGGCCTCCAGCCGCCGGACCTTCTCCTCGGCGTCGCCACCCCAGCCCTCGTGGGCGCGGATGGTGCCCACGACGTGCACCACGCCGGCGCTGCCCGGTCGCACCCGGATGCTGCCTGAGCCCGTGCTGACCTCCAGTTGGACCGGTCCCGTGACCTTCAGCGTGCGGTCGAACGAACCTTCCGCGCTGCCGTACGAGGGGGCGGCCACGACCACCACCAGCAGCGCCACCCCCAACACCAGCAACCCGCGCTTCCAGATGGGATTCTTCTTCATAAGCATCTCCTTGTAAGCACTATGGTCCGGATTGTCCGGGCCGACTATTCATAGCGCAGCGACTCCACCGGAGTGAGCTCCGCCGCCCGCCGTGCCGGGTACATCCCGGCGGTGAGCGTGATCAGGGAAAGGGTCAGCAGAGACGCCACGACGGCGACGGTCGAAATCACCGGGTGGGGAACGAAGTCCGGCAGCGGCAGTTGCCCCATGGCCACGCACAGTCCCACGCCCACCAGCAGCCCTAGGGCGCCGCTCAGCACGGTCAGGGTGGCGGACTCGGCGAAGAACTGCCGCAGGATGTCGCCGTTGGTGGCGCCGATGGCCTTGCGCACGCCGATCTCGCGGGTGCGCTCGGTCACCGAGACCAGCATGATGTTCATCACCCCGATCCCGCCCAGGCACAGGGTCATCACCGCCACGCAGCCGAAGAAAATAGTCATGACGTCGAAGATGCGCTGCACCAGCTCGGAGCCTTCCAGGGTGTCCCAGATGAAGAGCGCGTCCTTGTCGTTGGGGTCGAAGTGGTGGATGCGCCCCAGCACCCGCCGCACCTGCATGACCGCTTCCTCGTGGTGGCTGGGGTCGTCCACTTCGAAGACCAGGTTGTTGATCCAGCCGTGGCTGGTCCAGGGACGCTCCGGGGGAGGGAAGTCGCGCGCCATGGCGGAGTAGGGAAGGAAGAGCTGGGTGTTGTCGGGGCCGCTGCCGTAGCTGCCGTTCTGCTTCTTCTTCTCCAGCACTCCGATGACGGTGTAGGGGTAGCCGTTCATGATGAGGGTCTCGCCGATGGCAGGCTTGCCGGGAAACAACTGCTGGCGGGCTTCCGTGCCCAGAACTACCACCCGCCGGGCTGAGGCCTCGTCCTCCAAGCTCATGAGCCGGCCCTCGTCCACGTTCAGGGAGCGGAACTCCTGGTACTCCGGCCACACCCCGCGCACCGGGCGGTTGGCGGCGTTGTAGCGGCTGACCTCATTGACGGCGCGCCGCAGCTCGGGGCTGACCGCCTTGAGCAGATAGCACTCCTTTTTGATGGCCTCGACATCGGTGACGTTCAGGCGGATGGGGCGGCCGGCGGCCAGGCCCCCGGCCTGCTCGCTGGTGCGCCCGCCCCAGACGATGACCAGGTCCACCCCGATGCTCCTGAGGTGCTCCTTCTGGTCCTTGCTGAAGCCCTTCCCCAGACCCACCAGCAGGATGACCGAGGCGATCCCCCAGATGATCCCGAACATGGTGAGGAAGCTGCGCATCTTGTGAGCGCGCAGCGTGAAAAAGGTCTGGCGCAGCACCTCGTAAAGGTTCATAAGACCGCCGCCCGGCGGACGGACGCGGAAAGGCCGCCCCACGCTTGGACGGCCCTCCCGAAACCCGACGGTTACTGCAGGATGACCTGGTCGCCTTCCTTGAGCCCGCTCAGCACCTCGGTCTTGACGCCGTTCGAGATGCCGATGGTGACCGCCACCTTGCGCATGCCGCCCTTGGCGTTCGGATCGGGCACCTGCACCGACGCCTTCTTGTCCTTGTCGTAGATCAGCGCGCCTTCCGGAACCATGAGCACGCCCTTGTGTTCATCCAGGATGACCTCGGCATTGGCGGTCATGTTGGCTTTGAGTTCACCGCCCGGGTTGTCGATGGAGACCCGCACCTCGAAGGTGGTCACGTTGTCTTTCTCCACCCCCATGGGCGCGATCTTGGTGACCTTGCCGTTGAAGGTCTTGTCCTTGAAGGACTCCACCTTGATGCGGGCGGGCTGCCCCAGGTAGACCTTGCCGATATCGCTCTCATCCACCTTGCCCTTGACGTAGACCTGGCTGGTGTCGCCCAGGGTCATGACCAGGGTAGCGGAGGAGCCCAGCACCAGGATGGAGCTGACGGCGTCGCCCACCTCCACGTCGCGGGAGAGCACGGTGCCGGCGATGGGAGCGGTGATGGTGGCGTAGTGCAGGTCTTCCTGGGCGCTGGCCAGGGCGGCTTGTGCCTGCTGCACCTGGGCCTGGGCCTGGGCGAGCTTGGCCTTGTTGGTCACCAGTTGGGCGCGGGCGCCTTGCTGCTTGTTGACGGCCAGCTCATACGCCTTCTGAGCGTCGTCGAGGCTGGATTGCGAGACCACTCCATCCTTGGCCATCTGCTGCGCCCGCTGATAGGCACGCAGCAGCAGGGGCACGTCGGGGCTCTCGGCGTCCACCTTGGCGCGCTCCACATCGGCAGCGGCGGCGCGCTCGTTGGCCTGAGCCGCGGCGAGGGCGGCCTCGGCGGAGCGCACCGCGGCCTGGATCTGCTCCTTGTCCAATTCGGCCAGCAGCTGGCCTTCCTTCACCTTGTCGTCAAAGTCCACGTACAGCTTCTGCACGATGCCGCTGGCCTTGGACTTGATCTCCACCTTGGTGATGGGCTCGATCTTGCCCGTGGCCACCACGCTCTTGGCCAGGTCGCCGCGCTCCACCTTGGCCAGCTTGGAGGGGTCCAGCTTGCCTCCGCCGCGGGTGAAGGCGGAGACCGCGATGACCGCGACGACAATCAGCAGGATCGAGCCACCGATGTAAAAAAATTTCTTCCGCTTCTTGTTCTTGCCGTTCTTGCCGTTTGCCACAACTACCTCCCCAACTGGGTAGGATCCCGTTCTGCTGATTGGTACGTGTAAGGGCTGAAATTTGTTCCGTGGGTTGACAGGAAAAACCGGCCCGGAGCCGTTCC
>DATIWW010000270.1:0-2903 GCA_035519175.1 Terriglobales bacterium | reverse complement strand
TGACCACCCATCCCGGGAAGATCCTTTTGGAGGAATTTCTCCACCCCTCGGGCATCTCCCAGGCCGAGCTGGCGCGGCGGCTGAGGATCTCCGCCAACCGTCTCAATGAGATCGTGAAGGAGAAGCGAGGGATCAGCGCAGAAACGGCGCTCTTGCTAGGGGCTTTCTTCAGGACCACGCCCGAGTTCTGGATGAACCTGCAGGTGGCCTACGACCTGACGCGAGCGCGCGCTCGCCTTCGAGTCGCCTGAGTTCCGGCGGTGCCCACGAGAATTCCGGGCCCGAGCCGATCCCGGCCCGGCTCCCTCTCCTTACCCTCTCTCCTACTGGTGCCGGCCCACCAATTCGAAGAAGCGGATGATGGACTCGATCCCGCGGTGGAAGTTGGGGATGTGGAACTTCTCGTTGGGGGCGTGCAGGTTGTCGTCGGGCAGTCCGAAGCCCATCATCACCGAGGGGATCTTGAGCGACTTCTCGAAGTCGGCCACGATGGGGATGGAGCCGCCGGAGCGGATGAACACCGTGTCCTTGTGGAAGATCTCCTTCATGGCCGCCGAGGCCGCCCGGATGTACTTGTTGTCGGTCTGCACCACGATGGGATCGGCGATGCTCCACTGCTTGAACTTCACCTCGATGCCCTTGGGCACCAGCTTCTTGACGAAGTTGCAGTAGAGCTTCCAGATCTCCTGCGGACGCTGGTCGGGGACCAGGCGCATGGAGACCTTGGCCGCCGCCTTGGCCGGGATCACGGTCTTGGCGCCCGCGCCCACGAAGCCCCCGGGCATGCCGTGGACCTCCAGCGTGGGCCGCGACCAGGTCTTCTCGAAGACGTTGAAGCCAGGCTCGCCGGTCAGCACCTTGGAGCCCACTTCGGTCTTGCGGTAATGCTCCACGTTGAAGGGCAGGCGTTTCCAGGCCTTCATCTCGTCCTTGCTGGGTTTCTTGACGCGCTTGTAGAAGCCGGGGACGAGCACGTGCCCCTTGTCGTCCTTCAGCTTGGAGATGATGCGGGTCAGCGCCTCCATAGGGTTGGGTGCGACGCCGCCGTAGATGCCGCTGTGCAGGTCCGTCATGGGGCCGACCGCTTCCAGTTCGGTGTACACCATGCCGCGCAGGCCGACGCACAGGGTGGGCAGATCGGGGGCGAACAGTTCGGTGTCGGAGATGAGGGCGAAATCGGCCTTCAGGCGGTCGGGATGCTCGCGCACGAACTTGGCGATGGCTTCGCCGCCCACCTCCTCCTCGCCCTCGATGAGCAAGCGCACGTTCAGCGGCAGCTTGCCGTTGCCCGTCTTCATCAGGGCCTCGAGCGCCTTCAGGTGCATGTACATCTGCCCCTTGTCGTCGACGGCGCCGCGGGCGTAGATGTTCTGGTTGCGTTCGGTGGGCTCGAAGGGCGGGGAGATCCACTGCTCCACCGGGTCGGGCGGCTGGACGTCGTAGTGGCCGTAACAGAGCACCGTGGGCTCGCCGGCGGCGTGCAGCCAGTCGGCATACACCAGCGGGTGCCCCTCGGTCGGAATGATCTCCACGTGCTCCAGACCGATGCGTTGCATCTCCTTGGCCACGAACTCGGCGGCCTTCTGGATGTCGCTCTTGTGTTCGGGAAGAGTGCTGATGCTGGGAATGCGCAGCAGGTCCTTGAGTTCGCTCAGGAAGCGCTGCTGGTTCTGACGGGCGAAGCTGACTGCGGGGGAAGCTGCGGCGGTCGCCATAAGGAAGTCCTCCAGGAATGAAGAAGGCAGGGGCCGAACAGAGCAGTATACACGCGCCCCCGGGGAGGATGCAGCGGCACGGGGACGGACCGCAGCTCAGGATCCGGCCGGGAAGGAGCCATGGCGGCGCATCTGCTCGCGCAGGCGATCGTTGCCCAGGCGCGCGGCGAATTCAGCATGCCGGCGGGCGCGCTCCAGGTCGCCTTCGGCGATATAGATCTCGCCTAGCGCGAGATGGGCCTCGGCCAGCGAGGGTTTCTTCTCCAGCGCCAGCAGCAGCAGGCGCTTGGCTTCGTCCTGGCGGAAGTGGTGCACGCGGTAGAGCTGGGCCAGGTGGTAATAGCCTTCGGCCCACTCGGGGTTCTTCTCCAGGGCGGCCTGCTGCTCGGCGATGTGGCGCTCGGTCTCGGCGTCCAGCATCTCACCGGCGACCTGGCGGAAGAAAGGCTCGCGCTTCGTGCTCATCGGCCGAACCTCGCGTAAGAGAACGGTTCCAAGTCTACCTCGGGTGAGGCCCCGGCGATGAGCTGGGTCATGGCGCGGGCGGTGGCCGGCGCCAGCAGGATGCCATTCATGAAGTGCCCGGTGGCCAGGAAATAACCCGCCACCGGAGTCGCGCCCAGGATGGGCAGATCATCGGGAGTCCCGGGGCGCAGGCCGGCCCAGGCGTCGAGAATGCGCGCGCCGACCAGCGCGGGCAACAGCTTGGCGGCAGCCTGCTGCAGGCGGTGCAGGGTATCGGCGTCGGTACGCTTGTCGAAGCCGGCCTCTTCCAGGGTGGAGCCCAGCAGGATGCGCCCGTCGCTGCGCGGCACCAGGTACACCACGCCTTCCCAGCGCACCACGTGTCGCAGGACTCCGTGCCCCGCGGCCATCTCCAGGATCTGTCCTTTGACCGGCCGCGCCGGCAGGGAAAGGGGCGCGACCTGGCCCGACCAGGCGCCGGCGCAGTTGATCACCGCGCCCGCGGCGTAGTGCGTGCGCGCGCTGCGGACCCCTGTGGCGCGTCCCTGCTCGACCACAACCTCGCTCACGGCCGAGCCGGAGGCGATGTCCACGCCACGGTGGCGCGCCGCCTTGACCGAAGCGGCGATGAGCGCTTTCGGGTCCACGCTGTCCTCCAGGAGGACGCGGGCGACGGAGCCGGAAGGCGGTGCCAGCCTCGGCTCGAGCTCTGCGACTCTCCGC
>DATIWW010000269.1:0-10331 GCA_035519175.1 Terriglobales bacterium | reverse complement strand
GAGTTCCGCTACGACCCCGACAAGCAGAAATTCGTCGTGTCAGCCGTGAAGCTAGGCGGCATCTGAGAAGGTTGGCCGCGAGGTCAACTCTCGGCGTGGAAGAACTGCGCCATCCTGCGGAACTTCTCGTAGCGCCCGGCCAGCAACTGCTCCACCGGGACCTGGAGCATCTCCGCGAAGTGCTTCTGCAGCACCACGTCCAGCAGCGCGGCCGCGGCATCGTGGTCGTTGTGGGCGCCGCCCTCGGGCTCAGGCACGATCTCGTCCACGCAGCCCAGCGTGGCCAGATCCTTGGCGGTGATGCGCAGCGCCTGCGCCGCCAGGTCCTTCTTGCCGGCGTCGCGCCACATGATGGAGGCGCAGCCCTCCGGCGAGATCACCGAGTACACCGCGTTCTCCATCATGAGCACGCGGTCGGCCACCGCGATGGCCAGCGCCCCGCCGCTGCCGCCCTCCCCGGTGATGGCGGTCACGATGGGCACCTTCAGCCGCGCCATCTCCCGCAGGTTGCGGGCGATGGCCTCGGCCTGCCCCCGCTCCTCCGCTCCCAGACCGGGATACGCGCCCGGAGTGTCCACCAGGGTGATCACCGGGCGGCCGAACTTCTCCGCCAGCTTCATCACCCGCAGCGCCTTGCGGTAGCCCTCGGGGTTGGGCATGCCGAAGTTGCGCAGCACCTTACCCTTGGTGTCGCGCCCCTTCTGGTGGCCGATCACCGCCACCTCGTGCCCATGGAAGCGCGCCATGCCGCACACCAGCGCGGGATCGTCGCCGAAGCCGCGGTCGCCGTGCACCTCGCTCCAATCCGTGAAGACGCGCTCCAGGTAGTCCAGGGTGTAGGGGCGCTGAGGATGGCGGGCCAACTCCGTCTTCTGCCAGGCGTTCAGATGCGCGTAGATCTGCTCGCGCAGGGCGCTGACCTGGTCGTGCAGCGCCTGCAACTGCCGGCGGGCCTCCTGGTTGTCGCCCGCCACCTGCTCCAGTTGCGCGATCTGCTTCTCGATCTTCTCCAGCTCAAGCTGGGCCCGGCCACCTGGTTCCATAAGAAACGTTCTCAGTCGATGATGCGGACGCTGCCCCGCCCGCACAGCTCTTCCACCCGCGCGATGAAGGCGCGGTCCGCTTGCACATTATAGCCTTGCGCCTCCATCACCACCATGAAGTCGCCGGCGCGCTCCAGGTCGAAGAGCACCTTGGCCTCGCCCTTGTGCTCCGCGCACAGCGAGTGCAGCGAATCCACCGTGCTTTCGCTCGCCGCCTCCAGCGGGATGCGGATGCGCAGCGCCCGCGGCAGCTTGGGCTGCGCCTGGTCCAGCGGGGTGACGTCGCCGACCGTGAGCTTGGGGTTGGAGCCTTCCTCGACGCGCACCCCACCGCGCACCAGCACCGGCACGGTCAGGCGCAGCTTGTCCGCCAGGCGGCGGTAGGCCTCGGGGAAGACCAGCAGGTCCACCGCGCCGGTCATGTCCTCCAGCGTGCCCTGGGCGTACAGGTCGCCCTTGCGGCTCTTCTGCACGCGCAGGCCGGCGATCAGCCCGCCGGCGTAGATCTCGTCCTTGCCGGTGGAGGACTTCATGGCGCCGATCTCCTCCGCGGTCAGGGCGCGGAACTCCTCCAGCTTCTCGCGGTACTGTTCCAGCGGGTGCCCGCTGACGAAGAAGCCCAGGACCTCTTTCTCCGCGGCCAAGCGCTCGCCGCGCTCCCAGTCGGGGACCTCGGGCAGCACGTCGTTGGGCGCCTGCGCCTTTTCTTCCTGGAAGACGCCGAACAACCCGTGCTGGCCGCTCTCGGCGTCGCGCTGCGCCTTCTGCGCGCGCTCCATGGCCTTGTCGAGGACGGCCATGAGCTGCGCCCGCCCGCCCAGCGGGTCCAGCGCCCCGCTCTTGATCAGCGACTCCAGCACGCGCTTGTTGAGCAGCCGCAGGTCCACCTGCTCGCAGAACTCGAAGAGGGAGCGGAAGCGGCCCAGCTTCTTGCGCGCCGCCAGGATGGAGTCGATGGCGGTGTGCCCCACGTTCTTCACCGCCGCCAGCCCGAAGCGCACCGCCTCGCCGTGGGGCGTGAAGAAGGCGTCGCTGACGTTGATGTCCGGGGGCTCGACCGGGATCCCCATCTCCCGGCACTCGTTGATGTACTTGACCACGCTGTCGGTGTTGCCCGTCTCCGAGGTCAGCAGCGCCGCCATGAACTCCACCGGATAGTGGGTCTTGAGGTAGGCAGTATGGTAGGCGAGCAGAGCGTAGGCGGCGGAGTGCGACTTGTTGAAGCCGTAGCCGGCGAACTGCTGCATGAGGTCGAAGATGCGCGCCACCTTGTCGCGGGGGAAGCCGCGCTGCACCGCTCCCTCGACGAAGCGCTGGCGCTGCGCCGCCATCTCCTCCGGGTTCTTCTTGCCCATGGCGCGGCGCAGCAGGTCGGCTTCGCCCAGCGAGTAGCCCGCCAGGCGGTTGGCGATCTGCATGACCTGCTCCTGGTAGACGATGACGCCCAGGGTCTCCTTGAGCAGTTCCTCCAATTCCGGCAGCTCGTACTCGATGCGCCGGCGGCCGTGTTTGCGCTCGATGAAGTCGTCGATCATACCGCCCTGGATGGGCCCCGGGCGGTAGAGCGCGTTCAGGGCGGTGAGGTCCTCCACCGAGTTGGGCTGGTAGCGCCGCAGCACGTCGCGCATGCCGTGCGATTCGAACTGGAAGACCCCCGAGGTCAGGCCGCGGTGGAAGACGCGGGTGTAGGTCTCCAGGTCGTCCAGGGGGATGCGCTCGAGATCGAGCTGCTGGCCCCGCGCCGGCGCGATCAGCTTGAGGGCGTCGTTGATGATGGTGAGCGTGGTCAGCCCCAGGAAGTCCATCTTCAGCAGTCCCAGCTTCTCGATGGCCTTCATGTCGAAGGCGGTCACGATCTCGTCGTTCTTGGTGCGGTGCAGCGGCACCAGCTCGATGAGCGGCTGCGGCGAGATCACGACCCCGGCGGCGTGCACCCCGGCATTGCGCACCAGGCCCTCCAGCTTGCGCGCGGTGTCGATCAGCTCGCGCACCTGGGGCTCGTTCTCATAGGCCGCCTGCAACGGGGGCGAGTCGCGCAGCGCGTGCTCCAGCGTGATGTTGAGCTGCTGCGGCACCATCTTGGCGATGCGGTCCACGTCGGTGTAGGGGATCTCCATGGCCCGGCCCACGTCCTTGATGGCGGCCTTGGCCTGCATGGTGCCGAAGGTGATGATCTGGGCCACGTTCTCGCGCCCGTACTTCTGGGTCACGTAGTCGATGACCTCGCCGCGGCGGTTCATGCAGAAGTCGATGTCGATGTCGGGCATGGAGACGCGCTCGGGATTCAGGAAGCGCTCGAACAGCAATTCGTGCTGCAGCGGGTCGATGTCGGTGATGCCCATGGAGTACGACACCAGCGAGCCCGCCGCCGAGCCCCGCCCCGGACCCACCGGGATGTTCTTCTCCTTGGCGTAGCGGATGAAGTCCCAGACGATGAGGAAGTAGCCGGAGAACTTCATCTGCTGGATGGTGGCGATCTCGCGCGCCAGCCGCTGCTCGTATTCCGAGATGGGGTGCTTGAGCCGGCCCTGCGCTTCGGCCGCGCGCAGCCCCTCGCGCCGCCGGGCGAAGCCCTCGCGCGCCACCTGTTCGAAGTAGCTGTCGAGGGTGGAGCCCTTGGGCACCTCGAAGTGCGGGAAGGGGCTGTGTACCTTCTCCAGCTTGACGTGACAGCGGTCGGCGATGGCCAGGGTGCGGGCCAGCGCCTGGGGCGCGTCCTTGAAGACCCGCGCCATCTCCTCGTAACTCTTCACGTAGAACTGGTCGGTGGCGAACTTGAGACGGTTGGTGTCGTTCAGCGATTTGCCCGTCTGCACGCACACCAGCACGTCGTGGGCGTGGGCGTCGCCCTCGCGCAGGTAGTGGCTGTCGTTGGTCACTACCAGGGGCGCGCCCGTCTCCTTCTCCAGCCGGAACAGGCCGGGATGGATCTTGTGCTCCGCCTCCAGGCCCTGGTCCTGGATCTCGAGGAAGAAGTTCTCCTTGCCGAAAAGTTCGCGGTAGAAGCCGGCGGCGGCGCGCGCTTCCTCGTACTTCCCTTCCGTCAGCAGTTCCGGGATCTCGCCCTTCAGGCAGCCGGAGAAGGCGATGAGTCCGCGCGCGTGCTCGGCCAGGAATTTCTTGCTCACCCGCGGCTTGTAATAGAAGCCGTGCAGCGAAGCCTCGGAGGTGATGCGCACCAGGTTGCGGTAGCCCTCGTCGTTCTCCGCCAGCACCAGCAGGTGGTTGTAGCTGTCGCCCTCGGGCGCGGCGCGATGGTCCTCCTTCTTGCAGATGTAAAGCTCGCAACCCAGGATGGGCTTGATGCCGTGGTGGCGCGCCGCGTTGAAGAAATGAACCGCGCCGAAGATGTTGCCATGGTCGGTAACCGCCACTGCCGGCATGCCCAGTTCCTTGACGCGCGCGACCAGTTGCTCGACGTCGCAGGCGCCGTCGAGCAGCGAGTAATCGGTGTGCAGGTGCAGATGGACGAACTGGGACATGCAGGTGGAACTCATTGTAATCGGAAGCGGGCGCGACCGAGGCTGTGGAAAAACAGGACCGATCCTGGGGAACTCCTGCTCGGCGTGCTTAGCGGCGCTTCTTGGCCGGCTTCTTCTTCCCCGCCTTGGCCTTCGCCGGCCTGCGGGCCGGCTTGGCGGGCGCTTTCTTCGGCGAGGGCTGGGCCGCGGGCGCGGGCTTCTTGGCCGGCTCCGTGGCCGTGGCCGCGGGGGCGGGCCGCCGGGCCGGTTCGGCGGCCTTGGCCGCGGGCGGCGCGACCGCAACCTTCTCGCCCTTCTTCTTACCGGCCTCGGGCTTGGCGGGCGGCGCGGCTTCGGCCTTGGCGGCGCGCCCGCGCTTGGCCGGAGGAGGAGGCGGTGGCGGCGGAGGCGGCGGCGCGAACGGCTTCAGAAACTTCATGGCCTGCGAGTGCGTGCGCATCTTGCCGTCGAGCAGCAGTTCGAAGACTGCCTTCTCCAGTTGCGGGTAGATCTCCAGCTCGGGGGTGATGCGCAGCTCCACCATCTCCGGCAGCGGGATCTTGCTCTTCAGTTGCCGCCACTTGCCGAAGAAGTTGCGCAGCTTCTGCACCACCTTCTGCGGACGCGCGGTGAGGCTGAGGAAGAGGATGCTCTCGGGACGGCTGTTAGAGAGCAGCTTCCAGGTACGCGAGGGCGTGGCCGCTTCTTTGCCCACCAGCCGTTGCGCCAGTTCCTTGGCCTCGTCTTCCAGGTGGCGCCAGGCCTCCACGAATCCCTTGCGCGGGATGAGCCGCTGCATGGCGGCGACGTCCTGGCTGCCCAGCCGGCGCGTCAGGAAGTACATCGCGGCCGGGGCGGCGTCCAGATTGTAGCCCAGGTCGACCATCTGCCGCCGGATCTTGAGCAAGGAGGCCAGACCGCTGGTGTCCACCTTGCTCACCGTCCAGTGCGGGTTCAGGACCTTCAGCCAGCCCTCCTTCTCCAGCGCCTTCATGATGTGCAGCGGATCGTCTTCGTAGGCGACCTGTCCGATCTCGTAGCCGATGGCGCGGTCGGTAATGTACTGGATGTAATCGTTCTCCCGGGCGGAGTCGTAGCGCGCCTGGGTGCGCTCCTCCAGCGTCCAGTGAAAGCGGCTGGCGAAGCGGGTGGCGCGGATCAGCCGTGAGGGCTCCTCCACGAAGGCGTAGTTCTGCAGGATGCGGATGAGCTTGGCTTCGATGTCGGCCAGCCCGTTGGCCGGATCCAGCAGCAGCCCGCGCGAACCCTCGTTCAGCGACAGCGCCATGGCGTTGATGGTGAAGTCGCGGCGGCGCAGGTCCTCGATGATGGTGCTGGGCTCGATCTCTGGGGGCTTACCCGCTTTCTCCCCGTACTTCTCGGCGCGCGCCATGGAGATCTCGGCGCGCACGTTGCCGGGAAACTGCACCAGCAGCGACTTCAGTTCTTCGTCGACGCCCTGGATGGCCACGCCCGCCTTCTCCAGGTCCTTGTGCAGGCGGAGAGCATTGCCTTGCACCGTGAAGTCGAGATCGCGGATGGGGAAGCCGCTGATCATGTCGCGCACCGCCCCGCCCGTCAGATAGAGGTTGAACTCCTGGGCGCGCGCCATCTCCTGCACCTGGGCCACGGCGCGCTGCTGTTCCGGCGTCAGCCGGCTCTCCATCATGTAGACGTAATCAGCCATGCTGGGTGCCTGCGCCCGCGCCCTCAGACTCCGCGGGTACGCGGCAGGGCGCTCCGGACCCCGCCGAGGACATCTTCCGCCTCCTCGACCGGTCCAGGTAAATTCTTCACCTTCAGGGGTAAGTGGCTCCGTACAATAGACTTAGCGATTTTGAAGCAAGGCTGCGGCAAACGAGAGACAATATCATAAGGTTGATATTTTGGCTACTCGGCTGCCGCAATCGCTCCTGCGCCGCCGGAACGTGCGAGAATCGTAGGCCGCAACCGGTAGTAGGCTCGCGGCAGCACCCCAAAGGCTCATGCCCTCCACGCACAAGAAGGTCATCGTCCGCAAGATGGACCGCGACGCCATCCACGGCTACGTGGCGCCCGCCAACTTCGTGGTGGCGGGCAAGCTGGAGCTGCTGAACACCGCCGGCAAGGTGGTGCAGATCGAGCTGGCCGAGGTCAAGGGCGTCTACTTCGTGCGCGAGTTCGCCGAGTCGGAGTCCTTCGCCCGCAAGACCTTCGTCACCCGCCCGCGCAGCGAGGGCCTGTGGGTGCGGGTCAAGTTCCGCGACAACGAGGTGCTGGAGGGCATGATGTCCAACGACCTCACCCAGATCGCGCCCGAGGGTTATCTCATCATCCCTCCCGACACCCGCGCCAACACCCAGCGCATCTTCATTCCGCGCACCGCCCTGTCGGAGATGAGCGTGCTGGCGGTGATCGGAGGAGCGCAGACCCGGCGCCGCCGCGCCGCCGCCGCCGCCGACGCTCGCCAGACCCAGATGTTCACCGAGTAGCGCGCCCGCAATCGTCACCGCCCGCCCCAGCCGGGTACAGTACAATGCGTTGATTCGCCGAGCGAGCTGGCTCGCTCCGGGATGTCCTTATGAAACTCACCGAACTCGCAACCGCCCTGGGGGCGCGGCTGGAGCCCGCCGGCGCCGAAGCTGAGATCACCGGCGTCGCCGGCATCGAGCAGGCCGGGCCCACCCAACTGAGCTTCGTCGCCAACCCCCACTACGCCGCCCTGGCCAAGACCACCAAAGCCGCCGCCCTCATCGTGGCCGAGGACTTCCCCGCTCTCTCCACGCCCACGCTGCGAACCAAGAACCCGCGCCTCGCCTTCGGGCGCGCCCTGGAGATGTTCTACCATCCGCCGCGCTACCCCGAGGGCGTGCATTCCACCGCGGTGGTGCACGAGTCGGCGAAGATCGGCGCGCACGCCTCCATCGGCGCCTACGTGGTGGTCGGCGAGGACGTGGAGATCGGCGAGCACTGCGTGCTGCTGCCCCACGTGGTCATCTACCGCGGGGCGCGCATCGGCAGGAACCTCTTCGCCCACGCCCACGCGGTGGTGCGGGAGTTCTGCCGCCTGGGCGACGATGTGATCCTGCAGAACGGGGCCGTGATCGGCTGCGACGGCTTCGGCTTCGAAAAGGACGACGAAGGCCGCTGGCACAAGATCGTGCAGTCGGGGCCGGTGGTGGTGGAGGACGAGGTTGAGGTCCAGGCCAACTCCTGCATCGACCGCCCCTCGATCGGCGAGACCCGCATCGGGCGCGGCGCCAAGATCGACAACCTGGTGCAGGTCGGCCACGGCTCCAAGGTCGGGGCCAACACCCTGCTCTGCGCCCAGGTCGGCCTGGCCGGCTCCACCGAGATCGGCCGGGGCGCCATCCTCGCCGGGCAGGCCGGCGTCGCCGGCCACTGCAAGCTCGGCGACAACGTCATCGTCACCGCGCAGAGCGGCACCCACAACGACGTGCCCGCGGGCGCGCTCATCAGCGGCTCTCCCGCCATCGACCACAAGCTGTGGCTGCGCTGCGTGGCTGCCTTCAACCGCCTGCCCGAGATCGCGCGCGCCGTGCGCACCAAGGAGGAAGGCAAGGGCTAGCCGCGCCCGCCCATGAGCGACGAGAAGAAGCTCGAGCTGGTCAAGGGCGAGGGACGCAAGCCCATCCGCGTTCTCTTGCTCGACGACAGCGAGGACAACCTGCTGCTGCGCTCCACCATCCTGCGCCAGCACGGCTACGAGGCGGTGACCTCCTCGTCCATCGAGGAAGCCGAGGCGCGGCTCGGCGACATCGACATCGCCGTGCTCGACTACCACCTGGGCGCGGGCAAGTTCGGCACCGCCATCGCCGTAAAGCTGCGCGAGAAGCGGCCGCAGGTGCCCATCATCATCCTCTCGGCCACCCTGGAGCGCAGCTTCGGCGGCGTCGCCGACATGCACCTGCTCAAGGGCCACAGCTCCACCGACGACATGCTGGCGGCGCTGCACTCCTTCGAAGGCAAGAAGCGCGGCAAACCGGTGGTGCTGGACGCGCGCGAGTTCTTCTACTCGCGCATCTCGCGCGCCATGGGCGACGACATCGTGGTCGAGATCCTGGACCGCGAGGGCGTCTGGCAATACGTCAACGACTACTTCGCCGATCTCTACGACAAGAAGCGCGCCTGGTTCGTCGGGAAAAGCCTCTTCCAGGAGTTCCCCGAACTGGGCGAGGAGTGGCGCGAGGTCCTGATCACGGTGGCGGACACGCGCGAGACCTACATCGACCGCCGTCCCCGCGGCCTGCCCAGCCTGGCCAGGCGCAAGGCCACCTGGACCTGGAACATCCTCGTCTTCCCTCTCAAGTTGCATGACGCCCGCTCGGGCGTGATGCTGACCGCGAGGATCATCGAGAAGAAGTGAGAGCAGCCGTTGGTCGTTGGTCGTTCGTCGTTGGCCAGCCGAAGCCGTCGTCTGCTGCGCCTTCGGCCTTCGGCCAGAACTCCAAGCCTCGGAGGGCGTCATCCTGGGGCGCTTCAACGCCGAAGGACCTCGCGCATTGCACGGGGATCGAGTTGTCAAAGACCTCGGGGGCTAAAGCCCGTCGTCCTTGCGGACGCATACGGCACGGTTGAAACCGTGCCCTCCCGGAAGCTCAGCCGGGAGTTCTTCTATCCACTGACCACTATCCACTATCCACTGCTTCTCTCACCACGTCGTCGGGCATGAGGGGCTCGAAGCGGACGCGCTTCAGGTTGGCGCTGGCGATCTGCAGGCAGTAGAGGAGCAACGCCGCTCGCTTCAGGTCGATCTGGTCGCGGACCAGGGCGTCGGCCACCTGCATGAGGGCGCACTGGATGCCGTTGGCGTCCTCCAGGGGCGGCAGCGGGCCCAGGGGCGCGGCGGGACGCAGCATCTGGGCGTGGGCGTAGCAGTAGCTCTGGCCGGTGAGGGCGGGCGAGCCGCAGCGGGTGCCGTCGGCCTTGACGTGCTGGCAGCGGGGCGCGCGGTGGGCGGCGCGCATGCGGCGGGCGTGCTCGGCCCAGGCGTCGAGGATGGTCTGGTTGGGGCTAGAGGCGGTTCTTGGGGGCATACCCCCTCCTGGGATCAGTCGAAATAAAGGACTTAGCAACAGAGATCAGTGGGATCAGGGCAGACGGCAGACGTCGGACGTCAGACGGCAGCGGGAGTTCCCTCCGGGTCCGTGGGGCCTGGGGAGTGGGGGAGGAAAGCATGGGAACAGTATATCACTGTCTGTCAAGTAAAGCGTGAAACATATAGCTCTTAGGCAATTGTTCAGGGTCAGCCGAGGTGACCTTCAACCCTATCCGAGACTTCCCAGGCACAAACGCAGCCGTGCCTGTGAATTGGGTGAACCAGCCCGGAAAACTGAGCCGCCGCGCGATCGCCCAGGCGTACATGGGCCCGGGCCAATACTTCGAAGGCGCCGAGAGTCTGCTCTACTGGCCAGTCCGCGCTCTCGAAGCCGTAGATCAGAACTGCCTTCCTGCCGGATAGCCCCGACTTCAGGAGCTTCGTGCAGTCTGTCAGAGCACTGCGGTGCTTCGGGTAGGGTGACAGGATGTGCATCAGCATGTTGTCGTTGGACTTGCCGTTGTCGCCCAGCATCCTGAATAACTTGACTTCAATGGCCCACTCCCAGTTCGGGGTGCTACCCAAGCAGAGATCGCACTTCTGCCGCGGGATACTCGGGTACTTGACCCCCAGCCTGTAACGCTCACGGTATCTGGAGGGCTCAGCCTGCTCGAGTTCTTTCATGGCCAGCTGAACAGCCTCAGGCTCACCAAAGGGACCGATCCCCGGCTGGAACTCCTTGGCAACCGGGCGGCGGCTGTCGGCAAGGACGACGGCCTTGGCGAAATC
>DATIWW010000268.1:0-5058 GCA_035519175.1 Terriglobales bacterium | reverse complement strand
GAAGGGCATGGCGGCGGCGATCTGCTGGCCGCGCTCTCCGGCCAGCTTGCGCGCGCAGGGGTCGCGGAAGACGGCGTCGGCGCGCTCGCTCTCCTGGGCGCGGTACACCGCGACCCACAAGGCGGTGTCGGAGATGTGCCGGATGGGGCTGGCCGAGTTCATGGCGCCAGAATCATACTTTCCGGGCCACCAGTTCCGCTACCGCCTTCTCCCCGACGAGCTCCCGGTACGACAACACTTGCAGGCTGGGGAAGGCTCTCCGCAGCTCGCCTTTCTTGAGCAGGAAGCGCGGATCGCGCGGGCCGGTGGTGCCCAGCTTGAGCTGCGGGCGCGTGTAGGTCTTGTACAACAGGATGCCTCCTGGCTTGAGCGCCCGCGCCAGGGCAGGGAAGAGCCTGCGCTCCAGGAAGAAGAAGACCAGCACCAGATCGTAGCGCCCCCGCGGCAGCATGCTGCGGCGCAGGTCCCTTTGGATGAGTTCCAGCTTCACGCTGGCCTTGAGCGCCCGCCGCCTGGCTTCCGCCAGTCCCACCTTGGAGGCATCCGCCAGCGTGACCTGCCAGCCGCGCCGGGCCAGCCAGAGGGCATGCCGGCCGACTCCGCCGGCGACATCCAGCGCCCGCCTTGGCCGCGAACGGCCGGGTGCGATAAACTCACGGTAAGCTGCGAGCAGGAAGGGGTCGGGCTGGCGCCACTTGTGAGCCCCCTGGCGATAGCGTTGGTCCCAGTCGGTGCCCCCTTGGGGGGAGGGATTTGGGCCTCGCCGTTGGGCCTTCCGGGGGCCCGGTTCGCTGCGTCCTGGACGCCGTAGAGTGCTCATTTTGCCCGGTTTAACTGATTTTTTGCTGTACGAGAGCGCCTCGCCGTGGATATTCTAAATGGCTTGACCTTGTGTCGATTGTGAACTCTATGCCCGGGAGGGCTTGATGCCGGAGTTGCAGACCCGAAGTTACCACGCCAACAACTTCGTGCGTGCGTTTCGCCGTTGGTTCGTCCCCTACATGCAGTCGCGCATTCAGAGCGACAAGTTCCGCCCGTTGCTCTCCTACCTCTTCACCGAGTGGAAGTGCAACGTCGACTGCCACTATTGCTGGGCCTTCAACAACAAGGTGAAGGGGATGTCGGAAGAGACCGCCATCCGCTCCATCGACTGGCTGAAGTCGGTGGGCTGCCGGGTGATCGCCATCATGGGAGGCGAGCCCCTGCTGCGCCGCGACCTGATCCTCAAGGTCGTCGACTACGGCACCAAGAACGGCTTCTTCGTCTACTTGCCCACCAACGGCATCCTCATGAACGAGGACTTCATCGACCGGGTGGGCGAGCGTGGCGTGGCCGCCATCAACCTGGCCGTGGATTGCCTCGATCCGCTGCCCGGCCTGGCCAAGAATTTCCGCCGCATCGAGAAACAGTTCAAGTACCTGGTGCAGCGGCAGCGCGAGCACGGCTACATGATCGTCTTCAACACCAACATGTGCCGGCACAACCTGGAGGACGTCAAGGCGCTCACCGAGATCGCCCACGACAACGGCATCTCCACCGACGTCCACATCAACGAGCCGCCCTACATCGAGCAACCGCACTTCCAGCACCTGGAAGACAACGTCACCTACATCACGCCCGCTGACTGGCCGCGGGTCGACGAGGTGCTGGACTGGCTGATCGAGAAGAACGCCCAGGGCTACATCATGGTCAACTCCAAGGACCACCTGCGCAAGATGAAGGACTTCATGCGCGGGATCACCTATCCCTGGAACTGCCGCGCCGGGCACAACTCCTGCGTCATCCGCACCGACGGCACCCTGGCGCCCTGCTTCCCCATGTACTCGGCCAAGGACGACTGGGGCAGCATCTGGGAGCCGAAGTTCGACAACAGCCAGCTCGACGAGATGAAGAAGGTGTGCAACTCGCACTGCCTCTCCACCTGCCAGTACGTGCTCGGCTACTACTACAACAACCGCAACGTGCTGCGCTGGATCATCAAGCAAGGGCTGCACGGCTGGAGCGGACAGGCGCAGATGGCTGAAGCCTGATCCCGCCGCGGGATTTCCCGGGCCTTCTCCGCGGAGAAGGCCTTTTGTTTTTGCCCGGGTAGCGCCGCGACCGCCTCTCGCAGGAGATTTTTTGACCCCCGCAAGCTAGAATTTGCCTATAATCCCCCTGCCCCCTAAGAGAGTATCCATGACGCCGGCCAGCACCGAAACCCGGCATATCGCGGTCGTGACCACCGACGAATCCGCCCTGCCCGACGTGGAGGCGTTTCTGGCGCCCGCGTTCAACGCCACCTTCCTGCGCCATCCCGACGACATCCTGCCGCTGATGACCCAGGTGCCGCTGGACGCCCTCATCCTCGACCTCGACACCGCCGGCGCCTCCGCCGCCCAGGGCCTGGAAGTGCTGGGCGAGTTGCGCAGCATGAGCCAGGACCTGGTGCTGGTGGCGCTCACCCGCTCCCACAGCCGCTCCATCCGGCTGCAGGCAGCGGAGCTGGGCGCGGACGAGTTTTTCATCGCGCCCGTCGACTTCGGCGAACTGCGCATCGTGCTGGAGCGCGCCCTCGACCAGCGCAGCATCGAGATCGAGAACCGGCGCCTGCGCGAGCAGATCGTCCCCAAGTACAGCTTCTGCGAGCTGATCGGGGGCAGCGAGCCCATGCGCCGGGTCTACGACGCCATCACGCGCGTCGCCGATAGCACCACCACCGTGCTCATCCGCGGCGAGAGCGGCACGGGCAAGGAACTGGTGGCCCGGGCCATCATCATGAGCGGCCCGCGCGCCGACAAACCCTTCGTCAGCGTGAACTGCGCCGCCATTCCCGAATCGCTCATCGAGTCCGAGCTCTTCGGCCACGAGAAAGGGGCGTTCACCGGCGCCGTGGCCTCGCGGCCCGGACACATCGAATCCGCCCACACCGGCACCCTCTTCCTGGACGAGATCGGCTCGCTGCCTCTGCCCCTGCAGAGCAAACTGCTGCGCGTGCTGGAGGACCGCGAGGTGCAGCGCATCGGAGGACGCAGCACCCGCAAGGTGGATTTCCGCCTGATCACTGCCACCAACGAAGATCTGGAGGCCATGGTGCACGCGGGGCGCTTCCGTGACGATCTCTACTACCGCATCCACGTGGTTCCGATCTTCCTGCCGCCCTTGCGCGAGCGCCGCGGCGACATCCCTCTGCTGGTGGACCACTACCTGCGCCTCTACTGTGCCGCCAATCGGGTGCCGCTGAAGCGGATGGAGCCGGAGGCCCTGGAGATCCTCGAAGCCAATCCCTGGTCGGGCAACGTGCGCGAGCTGGAGAACCTGGTGCAGCGCCTGGTGTTGATGGTGGAGGGGCCGGTCATCACCGCCAAGCACCTGCCCCAGCAGGTCTTGATGGCCAGCAGCGTGACCCAGGAATCCCTGCTCATCCCCGAGGAGGGCCTCGACTTCGAGCAGGAGATGGCGCGCATCGAGACCGCTTACCTGCAGGCGGCGTTGCGCCGCGCCGGCAGCAAGAAGGCGGCGGCCGCCCTGCTACACCTCAGCCCGCAGCAGATGAAGTACCTCTGCCGCAAGTACCGGATCGACAAGGGTTAAAAACTAACCCTCCACGAGTTAATTTTTGGCCCATCCCTTGGTGGCGCCGCTTCTCCCGGAGCCCCGCTGCGGGCGCCCATTCGCGCAAGCCACTGAATCCACGGCCTCTCCGGTTTGCACAGCCCCTAGGCTTCCTTTGGCCCCCGGGTTGCTCTATGGGCAGGACGTAAGGACGGAAGGTCTTCGGAGCTTTGGGGCCTGGCAAAACCGAAAAAAAGAGGAGAGGGATCATGGCTATCGAGAAGAAGTCGTTGATCAACAACATCGCCGCTGCCAAGAAGGCGATCCTGGCCGCCCAGAAGGACCTGCAGCAGGGTGATAAGAACCTGAGCGGCGGGCGCGGGACGCTGAGCGGCGGACGCGGCAACCTGAGTGGCGGCCGTGGCAACCTGTCCGGCGGACGCGGCAACCTGTCCGGCGGGCGCGGGAACCTGTCCGGCGGGCGGGGCAACCTGTCCGGCGGACGCGGCAACCTGAGCGGCGGCCGTGGCAACCTGTCCGGCGGGCGCGGGAACCTGGGCTAAGCCAAACCAAGTTGTACCAAGGGGGGAAGGGGTCGCGAGAACGCTTCGCGGCCCCTTTTTCGTTGTCCCGCGTGCTTTCGCCCTACCAGACCTTGCGCCGGACGAAGTCCCAGACCACTTCCACCAGCATCCCGGCGATGCTGCGGTGACCTGCCGTGATCAAGGCAGTCCCCGCCATCCCCGACTTCAGTCTTCCGTCCGGGTTGGGCACTTCGAGGGTGACGGTATAGAAGGCAGGCGGACGCACGCCGCGATACTGCTCCTGGTGTATCAGCCCCGCCGCGATTTCCGCGGTGGCGGGAGCGATGCTCAGCACCTTGCCGGGGATGGGGCTCGCGGCAGAGTCAGGAAGCAGGCGAACGGGAGCGTCGGGCCGCGCCTTGCGCACCGCGAACTCCGGCAGGTAGATGCGGGCGCGCAGGGTGCCAAGGCTGGCCACCTCCACCAGCTCCGTCCCGGCCTCGACCCGCGAGCCCAGGCGGTCGGAGACCCGCGGTGTCATCACCTCTCCGGAGATGGGCGAAGTGATGGTGAGCATGGAGACCTGCTGCTGCAGCAGGCGGCTCCGCTCCTGCAGTTGCTGGCGCTCGCGGTCGGCGGTCCCGAAGTCGGTGTAACGCAGTTGGGCCTCAGTGGCGCGCGCCACCGCGGCCCGGTAGTCGGCGTAGCTTTTCGCCGCCTCCGATTCCAGGGGCAGGTTGCGCAGTTGCAGCAGCTTGGTGCCGGCGGCTACCCGCTGGCCTTCCTCGGCGTCCACTTCCACCACCGTCCCAGGCACTTCCGCGCGCAGCACCGCCCGGTCCTCCGGCTCCAGCAGGAAGCGCCCCTCCACGGTTTCCCTCCAGATGGGGGCGACCAGGAGCAGCACCAACGCCACGGCCGCGATGAGCTTGTTGCGCGGGGTTAGCCAGGCTTGCAAGCGTTCCTTCTTGTCCAGGTACACGGTGTTCATAAACCTCCA